>CALDQI010000345.1:0-1617 GCA_937911635.1 uncultured Pseudomonadota bacterium
AAGTGTATCCAAATGGGTCACTGTGGATTACCTTCGGTTTCTACGATGGGTGTTGAATGGTTGATATGAACTCATTTGGTTTTGTATGCTTTTGGTGAAAATTCAAAATTATCGAATCGTGGGAATCAACGTTGTCGTCTGATAAAAAATTACGGATAACAATAAGAAACCACGAACCATCATCACCATCCATAATCTGGTCTTATCAGATACGAGAGCCAATATATACTCTATGAAATTGATCGATTAAAAGGATACACTTAAATGCTATTCTAATAGTGCAACATAAATAGAGCAGGTCATGTCCAATTCCAAACCGTTGAAACGCACCAACGCCCAACCTCCAGAAACTCTGTCAAAGGTGAAGAGAAGCTGCCCCTCCAAGTCTGCTGGCGGCCTAAGCGCGGTGATGCAAAGTTTTAAACATGGACTCTCCGAGATGGGTTTATTACGAACCCTAAAAACGTTTCGCCAAGTGAATCAAAAGGAAGGTTTTGATTGTCCGGGCTGTGCATGGCCTGACCCCAAACATCGAAGTCCTTTTGAGTTTTGCGAGAATGGGGCGAAAGCAGTCGCAGAAGAGGCGACAACCAAGCGTGTAGACCCTGAATTTTTCAAACGCCATAGCGTTGAAGAAATGGGTCACTGGACAGATTATCAACTTGGAAGATCCGGACGCCTTACACAACCAATGCTGCTAGAGAAAGGAGCCACCCACTATCGTCAAATCACTTGGGATGAAGGTTTTGACATCCTATCCTCCGCCCTGAGAAAACTTGATGATCCAGACAAAGCCTGCTTTTATACATCGGGTAGAACATCCAACGAGGCAGCCTTCCTCTATCAGCTGTTCGTACGGCGATTTGGTACCAACAATATGCCCGACTGCTCCAATATGTGTCATGAGTCGAGTGGAAAAGGATTGGGTGCTACCATTGGTATCGGTAAGGGAACGGTGACCTTAGAAGACTTTGACAAAACGGATGCCATTTTCATCATCGGTCAAAATCCAGGAACCAATCATCCCAGAATGATGACGGCTCTTCGAGGCGCCAAGAAAAACGGTGCCAAAATCATCACCCTCAATCCACTAAAAGAAGTGGGCCTCATGAAATTTAAGCATCCGCAGAATGTCGGCGACATGCTTGGTGGAGGTGTCTCTCTCACAGATCTATATCTACAAGTGCGTATCAACGGTGATCTGGCGGCTATGAAAGGCATCATGAAACATCTGTTTGAAATGGATGATCAAGCCCCAGGTTCCATCATCAAATCGGATTTTATTGGGAATAAGACACTCGATTTTGAGGCCTTCGCCCAAGACATTCGAAACTCAGATTGGGATGAACTCGAGGCCGATAGTGGATTACACAAATCTCAACTGCGAGAAGCCGCTGAGATGTATGCCAAAGCCAAAAGCGTCATTGTATGCTGGGCGATGGGTTTAACCCAACATGAAAATGGAATCGCCAACATACAGAGTTGCGTCAATCTGCTTTTGCTTGGTGGTCATTTTGGGCGGGATGGCGCTGGAGTTTGCCCTGTTCGCGGTCACAGTAATGTACAAGGAAATCGAACGGTAGGGATTTGGGAAGCGCCATCAACAGCCTTTTTGGA
>CALDQI010000346.1:0-2411 GCA_937911635.1 uncultured Pseudomonadota bacterium
TCAGGGAGGGCCATCTTGGTCTTTGGACTATCAGAAGCGACTCGAGCTGTACAAGCCAATGCCAGTTCCAATCCCCCCCCCAAACAATCACCGTGAATCGCAGCAACAACAGGAACGGGAAATGTGGACAAATCATTCATCGCCTTTTGTCCCTGCTTTGAAAGTGCAACCCCTTCTTCAACCGTGGTCACAGTATTGAGCATCGAAATATCAGCACCAGCGATGAAGTTGTTGGCTTTTCCAGAAGCGATCACAACGGCTTTGATGTTGGTATTGGACCGCACTTCTTCCATCAATGCATTGAACTCAGGAAGTGTGTCCGTGTTGAGAACATTTACCTTACTCTCCGGCATATCAATCCAAACAACCGCAACCCCGTTGTCATCTGGGGCTTCAAGTCGAATCTGCTTTGCTTTATCAGTCATATTTTCTCCAAAATCCTATCAATCTCTATCTACAATCTCAATCGCGCTCTACGATCATGGCCGCGCCAAGTCCACCCGCCGCACAGGCTGTCGCCAATCCATACTTTCCATTGGTTGCTTCAAGAGCCTGAAGCAGTGTAATGATCATACGGCCGCCTGTTGCAGCAAATGGATGCCCATAAGCCAGTGAGGATCCCCAAATATTGAGTTTCGATTCATCAACCTCTCCCAAAGACTTCTTTCGATCTAGTTTTTCTTGAAAGAACTTGTCGTCTGAGAAACATTTCAAGTTGCTGAGAACCTGAGCGGCGAAGGCTTCATGAATTTCAATCAAATCCAGGTCATCCAATGTAAGTCCAGCTCTATCAAGCGCCATCGGAGTAGAATAAACATTCCCAAGGAGCATATTCTCACGTGGGTCAATCGCAGGAAAAGCGTAACTTTTCAAGTACCCTTTTGGTTTGAGCCCCAGAGATTTGGCTGTGCTCTCGCGCATGAGAAGAACCGCACTGGCACCATCTGTCAGGGCTGAACTGGTCGCCGCAGTAATGGTTCCAGCAACCTTATCAAACACAGGACGCATCTTCTGGAGTTTCTCTAACTTCATCTCTGGACGAATGATGTTGTCACTGTCTACCACCTTCTTGCCATTCATAATCGGAGCAATCTGAGAGGAGATTAGTCCCTCCGATGTCGCTGCGTGGGCTTTTCGATGAGAGTCCACCGCAAACTGCTCTTGGTCTGCACGGGATATTCCAAAATACTTTGCCATATCTTCAGCGTGCTCGCCCATCGTTTTACCGGTAAATCGTTCGGTGATGGCTGGAGGAACAGGAAAAAAGTCTTTCGGACGCAATCCAGCAATCGTACTCAATTTCTCACCAGTACCGGCCTTTGGCAAAGCTTGCAGCTTATCAATCAAATCTTTCTTGTGAGGAACTGGAGCGTTGCTGGTAACATCTACCCCACCCGCAACAGCAATGTTGGCATGTCCCATCCAAAGTGATTCCGCAGCGGATGCAATCGATTGAAAACCCGACGCACAAGCTCTAGAAATGGTAAAACCTGGTGTATTATACAGTCCCAAGTTGAGGGCCACTTCACGGGCTACATTTGGTGATCGCGGTACCGAAACGACTGTACCCCACACGACTTGATCAACCGTTTCAATGTCCAGCCCCACAGAAAATAGCAATTCCCGAGTCACGTGAGTGGAGAGCGTCACTGGATCAATTCCATTCAGCGTACTCCAGGATTTGACGAATGGCGATCTTAAACCATCTACAATGGCGATTCTTTCATTAAAGTGCATGAATATACCTCTTCTAATCACAATAGTGCAATTGGATGTAACACAAAATGAATGTTCATTCATTCTTCTTTGCACTCACACACAAATAATCGCATCGGTATTTTTTTTCGAGAGGTAAATCAGTCTGTACAACGGTCAATTTCAACAGTTGAAATACACAATCCATATGTTTGTCGATGGTATCCACTCACAGCGAAACTCAATCTAGATGTGAGGTTCGAGAGGTCCAGCCTACAATGTAAAATGTTTTAAGCCGAAACGATAGACTAGACAATCCTCATGATGCGAAACCCGAGAAAATCTCCGCATCCAACAGGACTGACACCATCTCGAAATGACACTCTCGTATCGCGCGCGATGCTGCACCATCCACCACCACGACGTGTGCGAGTGGAACGGCCAAAAGGGCCCGATAAATATGTCTGATTGTCACTGCTGTAAGAGCCATACCAATCCCAGACCCACTCATATACGTTCCCACTCATATCGTACAGTCCAAATCCATTCGGTTTCTTTAGACCAACAGATTTCGTCTCATCTCCACTGTTGCCATCATACCAACCCACCTCAGACAAGATATCGCCACCTGAATATTTGAACGATTCGTTGGCACGAGCACAGTATTCCCATTCTTGCTCGGTTGGTATTCTGTGCCCATTTGCATTCCAATTGCA
>CALDQI010000347.1:0-1253 GCA_937911635.1 uncultured Pseudomonadota bacterium
CAAATCGCATGCCTCAATGGTGTCTTCAGGATCCCCAAATCCATCCTCATCGACGTCTGCAAAGAAAGTTTGAGTCACCCCTTCATCGATTTCACCATCACAATTGTTATCAAAACCATCGCAAATTTCTACGGCATTTGGAGATATCTGGGCATCTCTATCGTCACAGTCGCCATCCTCTTCCGAAAACCCATCTCCGTCTGCATCGACTACAACCGGTTCAACATCCTCTACATCTTGGGCTTTATCCACTTCATTTCGACATGCCATCAATAGACCAGCCAACAATAATATTCTCATCAGTTCCTCACCTGTTTTCTACATCAGCCTAGCAGATTCTACGAGTGACTCCGAACATCATCACTGAATCGGTCACCGTCTTCTCTTGCGTTCACCAAAGGTCATCTCAACAGTAATCTGCTCACCCTCTCTCAGAACTAGACAGTCCACCACATCGCCAGCCGCATAGTTTTTCAATACAGAAACGAGATCACGCCCCTTTCCAGACTCACCTCTACCAGAGACCCCCTGTGTACCAATCTTCAACAACACATCTCCATCTTTGAATCCAGATTTATCAGCCGGACCATCTTCCGCCACATTCAGTGTCAACCCAACACCTTCTTCTAAGTTGTTCGCTTCTCGGATTTCTTCGGACACATCTTCAGAATAGACACCCATATAGCTTGGAATGTGACGAAAAACGTCGATTTCATTCTCGTGGTTTTCTCTATTCACCAACAACGTCGCCGTCTGCTCCACTTCGAGGGACTGGAGATACTCGATGACGGTCTTGTCTGCTTCAGAAATGGAAACCCGGTCTCCAATTTCAAAGCCAAGTCCTGCCGCCTTGCCAATCTCATCAACATTGTGCACCACTGTATCGGTCTCTGTTTCGATTAAAGAAAGCCCCAACCAATCTATCCCTGCTATGAACTTCGGGGTATACTCACCATCTGCTATTGAACGTGTAATTGCATGACCGAGTGTTGCAATTCCCTGCATCCGCTGAAAATCTAAATATTCCATGTGGTCATTGAGCGTGTGATAATCATCGTGTAAGCCCATGAAGAAAAACAAAAATGGACGATTGGCTCGATAAAAATGATCGTGGTCACTCGCCCCAAAGTAGGACGTCCCCGTAAACTCAAGTGGTACATCTATTTTTTCTGCAATCGGTGCAAGCCTATCTTCCATCTCCGTCGAAAACCCATCCCCAATGATGGTCAACGGCTTGTCAGAATTGGGACCAA
>CALDQI010000348.1:0-1969 GCA_937911635.1 uncultured Pseudomonadota bacterium
TAAATAGTCCACATCGACCTCTTACTATCTGTTACAAAGGTAATTGAGAACGTCATCTATGGCAATCGATTGCACACTAAAAGTACAATGGGGAACCAAAGTTCCCCATTGTATGGACTAGAGTAACGATCTACTCGGCGGACTATGACTTAACAGACTCTGATACCAAAGCGATGTATGCCATTGGCGCATTGTCGCCATCACGATTCCCTGCTTTTACGACACGGGTATATCCACCATTGCGATCTACGAACTGCTCAGCGATTTCACCAAATAGTTTTTCAACTACATCTGACTCAGTAATCATAGAGTTTGCTTGACCAATCGCTTGCTGACGAGCCATCTGAGCAGTACGTACACTATGTAGTACTTTAAGTTGCTCTGAAGCACCTTCAAGACCTTTGCAACTTTTGATCAGTGCACCGAGCCCAGATGGGAATCGTTGGCTCACCTTCTTATTGCTTTCTACGACGGTGTTGAATGCCTTTTGCGCCTCTTCCGAAGCATCAGCAAATACGCCTTCCAATGCAGTCAAAGCAGTAGAGAGTTCGTTTGCCAACCCTTCATACTTAGACCATGCATGATTCTTGCCTAAGGTGATGACAGGCTCTGCATACATGCGCAGTTCTTTTGCCTTGGCAAGGGTGGTTTTGATCTGGCCATGTTTCAACAATGCTGTTGTTTGATTGCGAAACAATGACTTACGTTGTGCGCTATTTCTTCCGAATTTACGACCTACTTTGCGATGACGCATGTCGCCTCCTTAAATTATCGAGCCTTGTGCTCTGGAAAGTTGTTCAATTTCTGACCAAGAGAGAGCTGGCGTTCAGACAGGATCTCTTTGATTTCATTCAATGATTTTCGACCGAAGTTCTTGGTCTTCAGCATTTCTTGTTCGCTACGTTGAACCAGTTGATAGATATACTCTATCCCTGCATTTTGTAAGCAGTTTGCCGAACGAACAGACAATTCAAGATCTTCAACGCGTGAGAACAAATGCTCATTCCACTGTTCTTCTTCTTCAACCACCTCTTCAACGACTGGCTCATCTTGCTCTTGAAAGTTGATGAATACCTGCATTTGTTCTTTCAAAATCTTGGCTGAGTATGCGAGAGCATCTTCAGGATCCACAGAACCGTCTGTGTAGACTTCTAAAACGAGTTTATCAAAGTCTGTATTTTGCCCTACACGAGCATTGGTAACATTGTATTTCACCTTTTGAACTGGTGAAAACAAGGCGTCAACAGCAATCGTACCCAAACGCTTCTCTTTAGCTTCGAGCGTTGCGTATGTCCCTGCAACATATCTAGAGCCAATCTCGATTTCGAGGTCTACGTCAAAATCTGCGCCTTCTGTCAATGAAGCAATATGGTGCTCTGGATTCAAAATGACTGCGTCACCCGCTATTTGAATGTCAGCAGCAGTCACATCCACAATCTGATCTCTTTGACCTTTGACATGAATCTTGGCCTGTATAGGATTTGCAGTGTTCATTTTGATGCGAACACCTTTCAAGTTCAACACAACCTCAGTCACATCTTCAACTACATTTGGCATTGAAGAGAACTCATGCAACACACCTTCAATGTAAATAGAAGTGATGGCAGCCCCTGTCAAACTTGATAGCAAGACACGGCGCAAAGAGTTTCCGATGGTCACACCATACCCTCTTTCCAGTGGAGAAATGGTGAACTTACCATACTGCCCATTTGAGACGGGCGATTTTACGATATTTCGAGGACGAACAAGACTGCGCCAGTTTGTGGCTATCAAGTCCTCGCGAGTAGTGATTTCAGACATAATTGTACTCCAAAAGGCTTCTGTCAGTTCGGTCAGACTGACTCTACGCCTTCAAGAAAGTGAGTTGAGACCGATATTTCTATACACCGATTTTCTATACGGTGAGCCCTACGAGTTACACGCGGCGTTGCTTTGGAGGTCTACATCCGTTGTGTGGTATCGGAGTCAC
>CALDQI010000349.1:0-1531 GCA_937911635.1 uncultured Pseudomonadota bacterium
TTGATCGACGGCGTCTCCCTCTGGTAATTCAAAGTTCATCAAAAAGTATTCCGCATCGTCTTGATGGACTTTGAGACAGTAACGGATCAATTCATCGAGGCCCATATAGGCCGTTTCACCATAGGTTCCGGTATTCGAACTCAGCGTATATTTGTGGAATACAACGGGGTATGTCTCTTCGTCTTCGAGTAAGGTATTCACTCGTGCCTTTAATTCATCGGAGCAATTCGGGTTTTGTACGATGCCTTTTAAGATGTACCGATCTTCCAACTCGACCATCGCAGTCAGTTCATTCAGTGAGAATATCGGGTTGCTGACTGCGCTTTCACGCACCCAGTGACAGTTTCTATATCGTCCATACACTGCCATTTGAACCAATGTTTGTAGGAAGGCTCGATTGTTATGCATGGGGGCTATGTCTCTAAAAACTAGACTCACAGGGTAGCGGATTTTATCTGGGACTTCAGCGATCGCAACAACGTTTAGCAATGATAATAAGTGTTCCAATAACCGTTCATTATCGATAAACTGTTGAGCAATCAGCCCGAGTACTTCTGCTGAACAATATATTTGCTGAAAATCATTGGTGATGAGGACAACTGTTCCATCAACATTGGCTTTGAGCCGTACCAGATCATTGATGAATGCTCGATCGATGTCGCCATCCAAGGTTTGCAGTCTGGTTTTGGAGAGTGCTTTACGTTCAGGCCAAGTATCTTCATCGTTCCATGGAACACGCAGGTAGGCATCCAGGTCTTGTGCCCACGTAAGGGTCGGAGGAGCATGCTGAACGAGGAATTCCAGGATGGGTATGCGATGAGTATATCGTGAATTTGTATCAAATAGTGCATCATACAACTCTTTGAAGAGACAGTATTTGTCTACAGTGAGTTCAAAGAAGTCAAAGAAGGAATGTTCTGTGCTGGTGTCCACAAAACATTTTTCCAATACATTGGGTGTATCTAGTAGAACCAATCCTTGATCCACTTCTTCACGGTTTGTACTCTCTAGCAGGGAGTGTATTTTTTTTCCGTGATCCGCAAAGACCTCTACGTCTTCGACTTCGACCGGTGTTATACCTAAACCTGCACTTTGAAGTATCTGGATCATATCTTCCAATGGTATGCGACTGACATCCATGTTTATCAGTTCTATCGTAGACTTTTGTCCTGTAAGCCATTCTATTTCTGTAGACATTTGTACTCCATTCTGTACCATCGATTATATATGAAATGGTTATATATGGGGTATCATTTGGAGAAAAAATGAAGCGTGTAATTGAAATCGATATGCAAAATACCATTGCCCACTATTCTTCGAGACCTGAAGAATTTTGGGAAGGTACGAGAGATCATGACGTCTCTCAAAACTTAGAAGCCCTCTGTAGACATTTGCCAGCTTCAACTGAGGAACGACGCGTCTTAGACTTTGGGTGCGGACCGGGACGAGACTTGAAACAGCTGACCGAATTGGGACATGTTGCCGTGGGATTAGACGGATGCGCCGAGTTTTGTCAGATGGCGCGGGCTTA
>CALDQI010000350.1:0-2007 GCA_937911635.1 uncultured Pseudomonadota bacterium
CCGAAGCCGAGATGAAAGAGGTAAAAGCCCGTGTTGAGGATGCCCTCAACTCTGTGCGAGCGACCCTTCCCAAGATGCCACCCGAAGATGCTTCTGAACAGGAAAAGCGTAAGTATGCAGGTGGGATTCTTGCAGGTGGTGGAACGGCGTTGCTTCGTACTGTTGCTACACTAGATGAGTTGCTCACCAACTCTGATTTGGACATGGATATCTTGACCGGCATCAAGATTGTACGTGAAGCCATACAAGAGCCCATCCGAGCGATCGCAAAGAATGCTGGAGTAGACGCTTCTGTTGTCCTCAACACTGTACGAACAAACAAAGAGAACAACTTTGGATACAACGCAGCTGCAGACGTTTATGGCGACATGTTCAAGATGGGCATTGTGGATCCAACAAAAGTGGTGGTCACCGCTCTTGAAAATGCATCTTCGATTGCTGCAACCCTCCTCACTTCTGGAGCTGCAATCACCTCTCTCCCTGAAAAGTCTATGCCAATGGGTGGTGACGACATGGGCATGGGTGGTATGGGTGGCATGCCAGGCATGATGTAATCCCAAACATCACATCTCAAGCACCACTGAGTTCTCAAATCGATGACTCAGTGGTGTTTTCGTTTTTAGAAGGATTGGGGACGCTCCTTGTAATGGGTTAGAGTGTGTGCAAAGAGATTAGGAGTATCCATGCATCGCTATTTGATTTTGGGAGGCATTCTCATACTGGGACCATTGGGATGTGCCAAACCCAAGCCACCTGAGCCATTAAGTATCGAAGATGTTCAAGCCGCTCGACAGCATTTCAATCGACATCTCATGGCGATCGGTGCGGGTTCAATGGGGTTGCCGCATACTGGCTACAAAATGAATGGAACGATGGAGATCATAGGGCAACCGGGCAAAAACGTATTCTCAATGGAGCAAAAGATTCCCAATTTGTATTACATTCGCATCAGCCTATCTGGCACAGGCGTTTTCGAACGTGGTTATGATGGTGAACAATTTTGGGAACGTACGCCCCGTGGATCTAGATTCCTAGATAAAGAGGAAGTTATTTCTTTACAATCCAACATTGATTTTCAACGATGGAAAAATCACACTGAATGGTATCCCACAATTACAAGTGTCGTAGAAGTTGATTTTTCCGGAGAACTGTGCACCGCCGTCAAAAGTCTCACCCACGACGGTCGTGAAGAAACACTATTTTTTGCACAATCTACAGGACTTCTTTTGGGGATTGAAAAAACCGAAGAAACCCCGTCAATTATTCGATATGGTCAATATTTATACCAAGGGGATATCAAAATACCAATCTATTGGGAAGAAAAGATTGGAGATGTACACAAGATATGGCGGGTGGAACAATTTGAGTGGGATCGAAATGAAGTGGATTTTAGACCTCCCCCCAGCCTATTGGAGGAACGATGATGTCATTGCGAATATTGGCAGTCATACTCGCCGGCGCCTCTATGCGAATAGTATCCCCTCCCATTGGAATCTATGAAATACACTGGTTCAACTTGATCCCTGCATTCTGGGCGATGCGTACAGGGGACAACAAGAAGAATGGGTGGCTGATGTACCTATTTGGGGTCTCTCTTCTTGGCTTCAACTACAACTGGGTTTCAGAGTCTGTTTTGACCTTTAGCAATCTCCCCGACATCGTAGCTTGGGCATGCGTCGCGCTCTACGCACTGGCTTTTGCCATCCCGTTTTGGTTGGTGGGATGGAGTGTACACTGGTGTAGAGAACGATTCGGTCTTGGATGGCTGTGGCTGGTTCCTGGACTTCAAGTGGCGATTGAACAAACGTGGCCAGCTTTGTTTCCTTACTACCATGGGGCGCTATTCTATCGTTCTGATTTCACATGGCAATTTGCATCGATTTTTGGTGTCACCAGCCTTACGTACCTCATATTCCTGACCAATGCATTGGGAACGGAACTGATCTTTGGGAAACGCGACAACGATGCCCCCCTATTCCACAAACATCAAGTCTATGTCTTACTCAT
>CALDQI010000351.1:0-1963 GCA_937911635.1 uncultured Pseudomonadota bacterium
TAGCACAGCTAAGGTTTGGCCCACCGCTGGCAATAACAACACGAAACATAGACAAACAGCAATGGTTCCAAAGACTGAAAGCATAAACAAAATGGGATTCATAATTACTCCATTGAGGTGAATGACAATGTCATATCCAACAGAAAGGTAACGGATTGGTCATCTGGTGTCTAGAACTTGACAACTTCATAACAGTTTGTACGACCAATTTCTTTTAAATTGTGATACCCTTTTGAAGAAATCTTTTTGTCTGAGTGGTTTTTGCTGTTCAGATTCGTGCTTTTCGTACGAAATTGAAGACGTTCATTTGTTTCAAACTGCAACGAAGGTTGTTATGAAACTTGTAGATGTCATATTGTTTATTGAATCCATATTCAGGAGAAACAGTGTCCAGTACAGAGCAATATCGTCCGTTGGAACGCGGTACTGTAATCGCCAATAAATATGAAATCGAGAAATATCTCGGTGAAAGTTTGATCGGACCAACCTATGTGGTACGACATCAAGAAAGTCACAAATTGATAGCCATCAAGTTTATTCGACCTGAGTACAACACAACGCAGGAGCGAGTCAGAGAATTGATTCGTCAAGCCAAGCGTGTCAACCATAAGAATGTTGTTCGATATGGAAAGGTCGGTGAATATAAAGGACAAGTGTTCTTCACACAAGAATATTTTCCAAGTAAGAACTTGCGTCAAGAGATGTTGGATAAAGAAGCTCGTAATGAGACATTCAGCATCGCTGATGTTGTAGAGATCGCTTCAGAGGTATTGCAGGCATTGGCAGCGATTCATGAAAGTGAAATTTATCATACAAACTTGAAGCCTGAAAATATTCTTATTCGTTACAAAACTCAAGATCACGGCGCGAAAGTGTATCGAGAGATCAAGATCACCGATATTATGACCGCATCAATTCTGGGTGATGAAAATATTAAACCCAGTCCATATCGCTCTCCGGAGTGTTGGGAGGGTGGCTTAAGTTATCGCGGACCGCAGTCTGATGTGTATTCTATCGGTCAAGTGTTGTATGAACTGTTGATTGGTAAACCAGCCCGCGGAACCTATTTTGCTCCTACATCACTCCGTGATGATTTAAATGATCGCATTGATCAAATGATTGAGATTGCACTCTCTCCCAGTCCTCAAGATCGATACCCATCTCCACAGATCATGTTGGACCAAATCCGCACCTATTTCTCTGAAGAATTTTTACGTTCCACAGATGCTTCTGTAGAGTCGAATAAACTTCCAATGTATATCGGTGGTGGGATCGTAGCTGTTGTAGCCATTTTTGCTATGGTAGTCGTCGGTGGTCAAGAGGATAAGTTTGAAATGGCGTTGCAAGAGGATGAAGCCTTCAGAACTGCAGTTGCGAATGAAGCGAAGGCAATGAAACCAGGTAATTCCGAGTTGCGGAAAATGCATGAGCGACATGCTGAAGCCGGGATGGTTTTTATTCCAGAAGGTCCAACCCTTGTTGGAGCGCTGGCGCAAGAGTATGAACGCGTTGTTGGTGATAAAAAGGGTGTGAAAAATAGTCAACCCAAAGGAAGAAATGACAGAACTTGGGCCGCGCGTTCAGAAACGGCTGCAACGAAGGTCAATGTCAAAGGATTTTACATCGATCGATTTGAATGGAACAATCCAACAGTGGTCGATCCAGACTTCCCTCAGTATCCAACTACTCAAGTCACATACGAACAAGCCTCCAGTTTGTGTGAAAGCGTTGGAAAGCGTTTGTGTACATCTACAGAGTGGGAGAAGGCTTGTAAAGGCGAGGAAAGTAATATCTTCTCTTATGGCGATATCTTTGATTCAAACCACTGTATGGTGAATGGGGAGTATGTGTTCTCCGGAGAAAGAGAGTGTTTGTCCTCTTATGGTGTCTTTGGTATGAGTGCAGGACCTCGTGAATGGACTGATACATTCGCGAATGACACAGAGGTCGTTATTAAAGGTGG
>CALDQI010000352.1:0-1712 GCA_937911635.1 uncultured Pseudomonadota bacterium
AGAAATTCAAGGAGTACGGTATTCCATATGCATTCCACGTCGAGCGCAAAGGTCATCGAGGACCTCATCTGGAATCCCTAGCCAAAAGAGCCTTCATCGTTGTCACGGAGGACATGCCAATCCCCTTCTTGCAGAGCTGGACAGAAATCATCGCTGAACGGTCAAACACCACTATGTACTTGGTGGATACAGATTGCTTGGTGCCCATGAAACTCTCTCGAAAAGCACCCACCAGAGCATTTCAGTTTCGCGAAAGATTTAAAGAAGAAAGAGAACACCGTCTTCACAATATGGCTTTCCCCCCTGTTGAATCATTGGTTGTAAACCGAAACTGGGTTCCAGATCTTCCATTCGAACCAGTCGACTTAGATACAGTCTCCATCTCAAATCTGCTTAAGGATTGCACCATTGATCACAGTATACTCCCGGTTACACACACGATTTGAGGCTCCGATGCCGCACAGGAACGATGGCAAGAATTTAAAACCAATCGTTTAAGTCGATACCATAAATTGCGGAATGACCCGATCAAAAAAGGCGTATCCAAGATGTCCGCCTATTTACATTACGGTATGATTTCATCTTTTCAGCTGGCAAAAGAGTCCTTGAACTACGGATCTGGTGGAGAGAAATATAGGGATGAACTTCTAATTTGGAGAGAACTCTCGCATCATTGGTGCTCCAAAGTTGCACTGCCGCAACATTGGACGGCCATTCCTAAATGGGCAAGAGAGACCTTAGTAGACCACGAGCAGGACCCTAGAGAGGTTCGATACCATTGGCATTCGCTCCGATGGGCTAAGACAAATGATGACCTCTGGAACCTGTGCCAACATTCACTAAACGTGCACGGTGAACTCCACAACAATCTTCGAATGACCTGGGGAAAGCAAATTATTCAATGGACGACACCACGTAAAGCCCTCCTTATGGTACTTGATCTAAACAATCGCTTTGCACTCGACGGAAGGGACCCATCATCATACGGTGGGATACTATGGTGTTTTGGGTTGTTTGACCGTCCTTTTTCTCCGGAGAAAGATATTTGGGGCAGCATAAGACCAAGAACGACTGAATCTCATAGACAAAGACTTGATATTGAACAGTACAGACAACTTATCAAGCGTCCTCCGTACAATCCGGTCGATGTTCATGTACATGCACCTGCATTTGTTGCATGCCTCATTCACCAAGCAATCGAACCGTATGGCTGTATGATGACCTCCATCTCTGAAACGAACATCCTGAAAATGCCCAAGGAGTTTTCTTCAAATCATCAAACAAAACTTCTCTTAGGTTCGTGGATAGAAGCCGGATGGTTGATCAAGCAGGACGATCGTTACATTTGGTCTTCGAGTGGACTAGCTCGGTTTTCTGACCAATGGGCATCCATGCCAAAGGTCCCTAAGGCTCCTGATTCAGAGTCACCATACATACAACTTCGCAACAACAAACTGTACCTGGCCGAAAAGTGTCCCATACTGCAATATCAAGAGGCGATGCACATCATTTCAACCGCATTAAGAGAGAACTCCCAGGTCAATCAACACATACAAATGCAACTCTGGGCGACATGATTTAGATATTGCCCAATCACTCACAAAAATTCGATGTACTCATTCATAAATTGTTCTTCATTTTTTAATCAGATTTTCAATATTTTTAATTTTAATTAATAAAATTATTGGGGAAATAGCGCCGAATAAACTGTA
>CALDQI010000353.1:0-6165 GCA_937911635.1 uncultured Pseudomonadota bacterium
AGAATACCGAAGTTCACAGACAGGCTCAACAGACCCATTCGCGAGTAGGAAATGATACACAACCCTTGATGAGCCACCATCTAGAGTGAGTTCCCACCAACCTTGCGTCGGTACCTGACTCCCTTCAAACAATCCGGGAAAGTCCTTGTAGGTACCAGTATTAAACGCTTTGTCTAAAGTCGCAGGAGATAATGGGGATTGCCCATGCAATCGATCAACTTGCTCCTGCAGTGTTGCCGTAAACTGTTCTTCAAGCATCACCTTTTGGGTCAGACCGTGATCCATTCCAGATTGCCATTGGTAAAGGTCTTCTGCAGGAGCTCCTCCGCCACCCGTTCCAACGTGGAGAGTTCCATAGGGACCGTTTGGTAAAATGACTTGATTTGCGTGACCACCACCGAAGAATACTCCGCGGAGTTTCAACATATCTAAGGCACCTTCTACATAAGAAATCAGTTCCTCAGGATTTCCCTGGGGGTTCATTTTTGGGGAACTCCCTGCAAGGTTGTACCATGGCTGATGTACAAAGACAAAGACTGCCTCGAAGTCTCCTTTGGTGACCTCATCAAGCCACAATAGTTGTTCATTCCATCGACTGGTCAAGGCATCTTTGTTTGCATCTAAAAATAGCATCCGCCATTTGACTCCATCCGTTACCACATCAAAGTACGACCATGAGCCCACACGATTGTACCCGATATCGGTTCCCAATTCTGGAAATAGATACTCTGTATTCATTAACTTTGTATCTTTTAAAGCCTCGTACTCTCCGATTACCGGTTGAACTGCTTGTTCTGGAATGAGAGACAGCTGGTCCTTCTCAAAGCGCTTCCAATCCTTCTTTGAGCCACTTTTCACCATATCACCAACAAAGACAACACAATCTGGAGAAGACTGTGCGACATTCTTGAGTAGTGATTTTGTAACGCCCTTGGTTTTACCGATTCTGCCGGCTAAGGAATCATTCTTTACGTCCATTGGTCTGGTGTTACCCAAAATGGCAAACCGATAACTATCGGCCTCGTTCTGTTGTGCTTCTTTACCACATAACGAAACAGCATGGGCCATCGAAAGACCAAACAACATCGAAAAGATAAACACCCTACACTCCTCTTTTACTACACAGGTAACTCATTGTGCACATATTGTTATTCCACCAAAGATGGACTTAGCGTCAATCTACGGTAACTGACTTAGCCAGGTTACGGGGTCTGTCGATGTTTCTATCCAGTGCAAGCCCCGCTTTATATGCAAGCAATTGCAATGGCAACACCGTTAAAAATGCACTGCAGAGATCCATGGATTCCGGAACTGAAATTGAGACATCTCCGTGCTCTGCAATGTCATCACCTTCCGTATGTATCAAACAAATTTTTGCTCCCCGTGCCTTACACTCTTGAAGATTCGACAATGTTTTTTCTTTAAGGTGATCATTTGGTGCGATGACAATCACTGGAGTTCCATCTTCAATAAGCGCAATTGGACCATGCTTCAATTCTCCACTTGGATATGCAATACAAGGAATATACGCCACTTCCATCAACTTGAGTGCTCCTTCTGATGCTACATGAGAAGATACACCCCGTCCTAGAAAGATGGTGCAGTTACTGTCGCACACCCAACGGGTAACTTTATCCAATGCTTCGGAGATGGGTGATGACCCATCTTTTGTACGTTCCAAAAATTCAGAGACTTTGTCTGGAATCGCAGACAATTCACGGGCAAAATTTTGCCCCTCATGTATCGACATGTGTCTGACACGTGCAGCCTGCAATGCAAAGAGGGCGAGTGCAGCAACCATATTGGAAAAGGCCTTTGTAGATGCGACGGACATCTCCGGTCCAGAGTGGATGTATCCCCCACGTCCACACCGACGTGCAATGGTCGACCCCACTACATTTACAACCCCCATTACCGTACCGCCCTTCAGTTGGATTTCTTTCAGAGCCCCCAATGTATCTGCTGTTTCACCGGACTGAGTCACGGCAAAAAATAACTGTTCTGGCGTTACAATCGGGTTTCGATGCCGATATTCACTTGCAATAACGGCTTGTGAAGAGATTCGAGCCAACTGTTCGATGATGCTCGCCCCAACACTCGAAGCGTAATAAGAGGTTCCGCATCCGAGCATCAACACTTGATTTAGACTGTGCATACGACCGGGTTCGATTTCCAAACCACCGAGTTTGGCTGTCCCTGTATCAAAATCAAGTCTTCCCCTCAAGCATTGCCTCAACGCTTCGGGTTGTTCGTGAATTTCTTTCAACATAAAATGAGGGTAATCGCCCTTTTCACCGGTTCCCCATTCCTCTTCAAGCATTTCAATATTCGACTGCCCAGTTCCCCCGTCCAAACGGTAGACCTCTGCATCTCCACTATAGATGTGCGCAAGGTCTCCATCATTTAAAAATATTACCTGTCTCGTATGAGGTGTTATGGCGTGGGGATCGGAAGCCAAATACATCGAAGGTCCATCAAAACCTATGACCAATGGCGACCCATTTCTAGCGGCGAAGATTTCATCGGGGCGGTCAGCAAACATGACCGCAACGCCCCATGTACCACGGGCAAATCTCAACGCTGCTCGTATGGATTCAAGAGGATTCCCTTTTGTATCTGGAGATGCATTCTTTTCGCCGAAGGCAGAGTCTCCATTGTATAGATTGGCTACCAGATGAGCGATGACTTCCGAATCTGTTTGAGAGACAAATGAAAAACCAGACTGAACCAGTTTATGCTTGAGTTTGGAAAAGTTCTCGATGATTCCATTGTGTACAAGCACTACACTTTTGCAAGGAGACAAGTGAGGATGAGCATTATCGACGGTCACACCACCATGCGTAGCCCAACGAGTATGAGCGATACCAGCACCTTTTGTCTGACCGAGATCCACAATCTTCTCAAGTTCTTGTACGCGGCCGACTTCCTTAGAAACGTAAAACCCATCTTCTGTATGAACAGCTATACCTGCAGAGTCGTACCCTCTGTACTCCAGTCGTTGCAGACCTCTAATGAGTAAGTTTGCAGTATTTTTAGCCCCGATGTAACCAATGATTCCACACATATAATGCTCCTACCCCTTACAATTGCCAACACTTTAAAAGCAAACAACCGAACAACTTAGTCTATTAAACGTCTGTTATGTAACCGTTTGCTATAGACTATGACGGCAAATGATCTGAAGAATTAAAATAATTTCGCAAACATTTGCTCAAAAAGAGGAAATTTATTTGGCGAATCAGTTTTGTCTTTTTGTGAATAATTCTACTGCTAAGTCTGGTACCAGCCCTTGTACTGTCCCGCCATTCAACACAATTTCTTTCATAAGAGAGGACGAAACAAATACAGAATCTGTATCTGACAACAGCAAAATGGTTTCAATCTCTGGTTGTAAATGTCGGTTCGCACGTCCCAAAGTAGCCTCGAACTCATAGTCTTGAGTATTTCGAAGCCCTCGAATGATGGTGGTTGCAGATTTCTCCATACAATATTGAACCAACAGTCCTTGAAAAGTATCAACCGCAATGTTGTTGATTGATTCCGTTACGGAGAAAATGATATCCTTACGCTCCTCTATCGAAAAATATCCCGACTTGGCAGGATTTACTCCAATTGCGATGATCAACTCATCAACGAGTTTTGCGGCTCGTATGGCAATGTCCAAATGTCCATTGGTGAAAGGATCAAAGGACCCCGCATATACCCCGACTCTCTTTTGACGTGGGGTATCCCCCTGCTGATTAGACTCTTTACCCTTCACACAGCCTCCAATTAACGTACCACTAGTTTTGTTATGCTGACATCGACTATTGTATGTAACTCAATCAAATGGTAAACTCTATCCAACGGGAAACACAAGCACGGTTCATATGTATATGTGCGTATAATTGAAGCGGAGAACAGCATGTCAACAGCATCCATCATCATTATTGGGGATGAAATCTTAGCCAACAAATTTGTAGATGAGAACACCCCTTACCTATTGAATCGCTGTTCAACTTTACATCTCGACGTTTTGAGTGTGCAAATTATTCCCGATGACCTCGATCGTATTGCTTCAACTGTCAAAATCGAAAGCGAGCGCAGTACCTACGTCTTTACGACTGGCGGCGTGGGACCAACACACGATGACATAACCTTTGAAGGTGTTGCAAAAGCGTTTGATCTCCCACTTGAGCGTCACCCTACATTGGTATCCATGATAAATCAATATGATTCCACCGGAACGATAAAAGAAGCCGCTTATCGAATGGCTGATGTACCAAAAGGAACCGAATTAATTCCAACCTCTAGAGGATTTCCACAGATTAAAATTCAGAATGTGTTTATCTTTCCAGGTGTCCCAAGGCTGCTTCAGTCTAAGTTCGCAGCCATCGAACATCTATTAATCGGTCGTGAAAAATACCATGCCAAAGTCTACCTCAACACCTACGAATCTCCTATCGCATCAGCTTTATCGAGTGCACAAGACCGAAATCCAGATGTTAATTTGGGTAGCTATCCAAGAATGGGTGAAACACCCAGTCTTATTCTCACAGTCCAAGGATACGACGAAAAAAGAGTGTCCCAAGTCAAACTCGAACTCGAATCAATATTCAACAACTACTTGGACCCTGGTTCTTACGAGCACACTAGAATGTGATTGAATCGAACTTCGTCTAGAATAAAGACAATTGTTGATTCTTGGACTGTTCCATTACTTTCGTTGCCAGTGTAGAGATTCCAACAGAGGCTCTCTCTTCGATGGTGTACCAGCGAATTGTTTTATACGCCTCTAGAGCCGAAGACAACAACTCAGATTCAATATCTAAATCTGTCGAAATAGAACACTCCAATACACGAATGTGCAGTTTTTTATGGGTTAATATGTGAATGATGGTTCCTCGATCCACCCATTTATTGCCATTTACAGAACGAAGTCCCTCTGGTAAATTCAAATCGGACCACATATTGGCATCCAGAGTCTGAGTCGTATCATGAACAACCAAACAGGGCTCAACCATTCCACCGTACAACGCTTCTGAATGACGCTGTGCAAGACACAATGTTTCTTTGTGCGTTTGTGCTCGAAGCAGAAGTGCTACATAATGTTCTTCTTTTTTTGCCTTCTTTTTTTTGACCACTGGATAGTCTGTTGTTCGATCTTCAATGTAAGCCTTACAATGGACTTGAATTGGGCATTGGACACAATCGGGGCTTTTCTTACACTTCGAAGATCCCAAGTCCATCAAAGCCTGATTGAAGTCCCCACATCGACCATCCGGTAACAGAGGCTCTATAACCGTCCACATCCGCTTTCTATCTCCTCCATCACAATGGATTCGGCTTAGTACTCTGTGTAAATTCCCATCGACGGCTCCAACATTGAGGTCAAATGCCATCGAACCAATGGCACCTGCGATATACTCACCGACTCCGGAGAGAGCCCGAATTTCCTTTAATGTATTTGGAAACGCTCCCTGTTCAACAATCTGCTGTGCCGCTTTATGTAAGTTTCGTGCACGAGAATAGTAGCCAAGTCCAGACCACATTGCCAGTACGTCATCCTGTTTGGCTGCTGCGAGAACATCTACCGAGGGAAACTTCTGTAAAAATGCATTGTAGTACGGAATGACTGTATCAACACGGGTTTGCTGAAGCATGACTTCTGATACAAGAGTACCATAAGGGGTTCGATCATCACGCCAAGGCAAAGAACGTTTGTGTTGATCATACCATTCTAGAAGGTCATCGGTTAAAGGATGTGACATGACTGGCGGTCCTCCAATATCCAATAGAGAAGTTGTATTTGTTCCAAGTATCCTTGAACACAGTATATCTTGGATGGTTGCGCTCTTCTGTTTATTCATAGCCTTCAAACAGTATAGACAAAATCAGTCGCTATGGAAAATTAGATTTTTTGCTGTATTGGGCAGTATTTCATTGATAACCAGTCCTTGGTTGGGATCGATTCGTACTGCAGTATTCGGAGCCTATCCAACGATTGACAAAGAAGGCTCCCTGTTATTTTTTGAACATGGTGTTCATCATCTGTGGTTTACAAATCCAACCATGCCAATTGAAGACACCGGATTGACCTTGATAGGCATTCACGTCGGACATCTTTGGATAACAGAACTGTTGTCTATGGCAGTTCCCACGTTTGTAGCCTTCAACATACAGGCG
>CALDQI010000354.1:0-5268 GCA_937911635.1 uncultured Pseudomonadota bacterium
CTCGCTCTCAGCCCCTGTGTCACCCTGTGAATCCATCATCCACTCTCAACTTTGACATAGGGAGATTATTGGAAGTTTTAGGGTGACTTGGGTGTCGATTTGTGATTTGTAGGCTGGTTGATGGAGCAGTTGGTTTTTTGGATGATGGATTCACGGGATGTAGTTACTGGAGCTTACACTGTCGGATGAAAGGTGTTGGTTGATTGGTGGTTGATATAGCCGTTGGTGTTTTCGGCGATGGTGTGAATTGTGAGGCAATCTGGTGGTTGAAAATGAACGTAAAAAACAGAAGGGTCTCGATTTAAATCGACACCCTTAGATTCTACGACTGATTACTTTTTAGAGACCAGTCCTATATTTCGGGATTCAATCCCGACTTCTCGAAATCCGATTATGGTTGAGCACCCTCATTGATCCATTGTTCTACAACGGAGGTATTGGAAGGGTTCGTATACCCACTCATCGAACTCCCGGCGCTTGCTGTACCCGACATTTTCTGGTAAAAGTAGGACCCAGAAGCATCACCACTCACAATCATCGGAGTATTTGCAGACGCATTGTTTCCTCTGAAGTCACCAGACATTGAAGACGTCAATACAGAGTACGAAGACAAGAATTCACCACCGTGACACCCCATACAAGAGCCTATAACTGGAGCCACGTCAGCAGCGTACGACAACGCAGGTGGTGGTGGAGGAGGACATGTATCATTGACCATCCCGGGAGTCCCGAGATCACTGTTAACAGTCCCAACTGTGACTGAAATTGACGACGTCCCTTCACACCAATTGGCACCATCATCGTTGTCTGTAGCATTGATATAGCTAGGATCAAGACTCATAGACTCACCAGTTGGATCGGGAAATGTCGTTCCGTTATCCCACTCAATACTGTCAAGGACATCTGTAGCATTGTGAAGCATCAGTTCGTCTGAACCATTACCAAGACTCATGTCTGTATACTCATAGTCTACTGTAACGCCACCGTTGATGGTTGTATCTGCACTGATGCCAAATACGATATAACCACCTGCTGGAATCAGTAACTGACCGGATACAGTGAAACTATCTTGATTCGAACCAGCCTCGTCGGTCACCATCAACCCATCCAAGTCTATTTCCATATTGGTATTGTTATAGACCTCAAACCATTCACCAACAGCATCATCAACACTACAGCCGCCGCTACCGTTGTTCGCATTCAAATCAAATGTACAAGGATTTTGCATCACTTCCGTAATTACCAAATCACCAGCACTCAACGAATCAACAGCATTTCCAGCATCCACGTAGTCCTCATCGATGTCTCCATCACAGTCGTTGTCTACACCATCCTGAGTGTCATCTGATGCACCAGAAAAGATCGCCGAGTCTGCATCATTACAGTCCCCTTCATTTTCTGTTTGACCATCACCATCATCATCTACATCTAAAGGATCTGGCTCTTGAGTATCGGTATCATCGGTGTCATCGGTATCGGTGTCAGTATCCTCAGTGTCATCGGTATCATCGGTATCTGTATCGTCTGTGTCATCGGTATCGGTGTCAGTATCCTCGGTGTCATCGGTATCATCAGTGTCCCCTGTATCTTCCACTGCAGTGTCGTCAATGACAGCAGTATCAACGGGTTCTTCGGTATCTTTGTCTCCACAAGCTATGAAAACGACAGACCCGAATAGGAATAAAGAAATATTGCGCATAAATTCTCCTAATCGAAGGGTTATAATATTGATTGCGAGACCATCATAACATTTAATCGATTGTAAATTCAATCTTCTGACTCATCTCACATCTATGCATCCACTTTTGACCATCCTATTGCAAATCGTCACCTTACCACTCCTAGGATGTTGGTTTGGCTTTTCACTATGGGCATTGATCTTTGGAATGACCTTTACAGGTGGGCTTGGATTGCTTGTCACTCCTCTATTGTTGCAGCCTTGGTTGCCAAAGACTCTTTCCCTACGATGGAATCTATGGGGAACCATTATTCCTCTCTTGATGTGGCAGATCGGATGGAAAGAATATCGAACTCAGCGGATGAATTTTGGGTGCACTGCCCATCAGATTTATCATACTTTACATACAGACATCCCCAATTGGTGCCCAGTCCGATATCAAACCTCGATCGACAGTTGGGAGCCTATCTCTTTATATAAACCAAGTGAACGGGTTGCCATATGGATACATCATCTGGGAGAAAGTTGGTACGTCTATTCGATTGGATTCAAACAACGATCGAAACAACTACGCAGATTGCACACGTCCTTACCAACGCTTCCCTCTACTGGTCCTTTACCCCCCAAAAGTCTCCGAGCAGCTTGTAACCCACAAGGCCCAAAATCTGGAACACTCATCCAATTACAATCGGTCAAACTGACCTCGACAAAAGGATGGCTACAATGGCGACTTAACAATATCGATACCCTCTCTGAGTTGGAAAGTTGGGAGCAACTTCAACAGCCGCTACTGGATGCACCAGCAGAACAGTCTACCGCCGCACATTCGATACTCCGCCCTCGCTCAACAGTCTCCCTCAATAAAACTCGAACTGAAAACATCTGGAGTGTGACACAACCTGTCCTTCATACAATCACATCAGCCCAATATTATCAGCCCTTAGGAGTGATTCGTTCCGTATCCATTCCGATAGACAACAGTATGTACTGTGGCCTTCAAATGGAAGGGTGGCTGTTTCCATACCGAGAGATTTGGAATTGGGAAGAAGCCTCGAGAAATTTTTAACAGTTCTCATCCAGTAAAATAATCAAAAAACTTAAATCTACCTTGCACACTGGATCTTCATCCGATAACAATAGCCGAAAATAAAATTTAGAACGCGTGGACTTTCAATGCAAAACTGGCACTATGACTACAACAAAATCATTGAAAAAATGGACCGTTTTGCTCTTCAAATTGCCAATGCTGCATTTAGTCAAGTCTGGACATACACCAAGACAATGATCTCTGCTCATGCTCTTGCGATTCGACCAGACGATATGAGTGAAGAGGAGGCCACCTCTCTAGCGTGGAGTCAATTCGAGTCTACATTTGATGAACATGAAGACGATTCCATCTTGTCGTTGGCAGGAATTGTCATTCACCTTGTAAATTCGGTTCCTCTCGGTAAGACTTTGGCATTTCATGACACAATTGAAATCGGTTTTGCGATGGCTAGAGGATTTTCTGAGTCCGAAGCCATCGCTGAACAAAAGAACATTGCACAAGAAGTCAATGCATTCATCTTGAATGCACAACTGCGCCCCTGCACTCTAAGTGTCATCAATGGTGGAAGAACTTTATAATTGAACGACTCGAACATCACCAAGTGGTGCAAAACTTAAGACCATCGGTCCACCAACTTTGGGAGCACATCCAAGTGCAGTGATAATGTGGAAGTGATTTCTCGAAGCGATTTTCGACGTAATAATTGAACCGTGGAATCCATCCCTACGTCAAAGAATTGGTTCGTACAGGAGTATTCTTGTTCATTACGATTGCTCTCATGCTCATTAATGCAGACATTGATTGAGAGTCAGAAGATATTATAAGAGATAACTTCGTAAGTTCAGAGCCATCAGAATTGGATAGAATGCACCCGGCATCCGAATCTATACTCAGACAAAACCAGAGGCTTCACTGGCCGCACGATGCTCAGGATCAGCTGCGTTCAAACATCGAACGAGCTGCTTTAAGGGAACTGATAATGGAAGAATTGTTCGAGTTAGAAGCATATCAGTTTGCAACCGATCTCCGATAACTGTCGGGGCAAATGGAGAATAAAACGCGCCCATTCTAGTCAGGGTTAAATCCGCAGGGAGCACTTCCCAACCCACTTTTACACCCATTACATTCCGCTGGGCTTCACCACGCTGAACCATAGTCCTGGCAATGTGATCAGAATCGATCAGGCCCAATTTCAGCATCCATTTACGCATGACATCATCATGCGCCTCTCGCTCTGCATTGGTCAGAAATGTCCGTGTACTGGAAATACGAATGGACACTCCCTGCTCAACCAACCAAGGGATCCCTCGAATGGAACGACGAAAGCTTCCCTCTCCACGCTGAGCATCATGAATCTCAGGATTCGGATCATCCACTGATATCTGAATCTGGACGGGTAGATCTTTACTCCGAACCAGTCCTTCTCGTATCGATGAACGGGTTAGCATTGTTCCATTGGTCAATACAATAACTGGTAAATACATGGCAATCTCTGCCAACAATTCGGGTAGCCAAGGTTGTAAAAATGGTTCGCCTCCGGTAATACCAACCGATGTAAACCCCAATTCTTTCGCTTGACGTACGGCCTCTAGCATTTGGATCTTGGTCAGTCCTCGTACCAGACTTCTTGGACTGGAAGCCGTCAAACAGTACCGACATTCTAGATTACAGTGGTAATTCGAGTACAACCAAAGTCGACCGGATGACCGCCCTTCTGCAACAAGACGTACAAATTCTTCTCTCACAACCAGTCCTGCCGGTCCAACCAATCTACATGGACTTGTGCTGTTGGTATATCCAGAGCAATGCAGTATCGATTGAGCATAATCGTGGTGCCAACCAACATGGTCATCTCAACGATTTCAAACTCCATCCAGTCATTTTTAAGGGTTCTCATTGCCTTATTTGTCTGCATGACATCAATCTTTCCAGCACCAACCGCAAGAACATAGGTCCACAAAGAAAGTTCTTTGTCAGCAAACTCACCGGTATTCTCTTTGGCTCCTCGAAGAACACGCAGTTCATCCTGAGACAACCCTTCTCTAGAGGCAACGACGGTGTGCGTGTCTGTACAATATCGACACCCTTGAAGTGCACTCACACCCAAAATCACCATCTCTTTATGGCGCATTGAAAGTGCAGATGGACCGAACTGTTGGGCAATCATTGGCATTACAACTTGCAACAACTCTGGAACATGAGCCATGGTACCCACAAGTGGACCGGTCGACTCGGAAAAGAACTCTCGTACAGACAATGGAGCCTGTTCAAGTGTCAAAGATTCTACGTTCACTGCGACTCCCAAGCATCATACAGACATTCTATTATCTTAAAAATCATTGCTGGGCAGATAGATTGACCGAAATGAGTCGAATATCATCCAGATGATGATATCTATTGTACACAAAAGAGTACCCGCAGACATTGCACAAGTCCTCTATGAAGGCTTAGGAAACCCTTCAAACCTTCAACCTTCTATAGTGTCGAAATTCTATCGATAGTGTCGAAATGAAGCAATAACTTTCCCGCAGATACCCGCCTC
>CALDQI010000355.1:0-9616 GCA_937911635.1 uncultured Pseudomonadota bacterium
AGTGGATGATGGATTCATAGGATGCCCGAAGGATAAAAAGGTTCGGTATACTTTCGTATCCGAACCTTTTTAAACAAGGGAAGCCGAAGAAGACAGCACCGCAAATCAACTTTTAGTCCTTTTAGACAGTGCGCTCATTCCCCCCATCTATCGACACATGACCACCAGTTGTGGCTTGCATATCTTTACCGACGAGCAAGTAGATGGTTCTCGCAACATCTTTAGAAGTGATGGTGGCTTTGAGAAGGTTGCGTTTTTTGTAGGCGTCGACACTCATGTTGTACTTGGCGGCACGAGCGGTCAGGATATCGTCGGTCCAAACACCCGTATCGAAAACGGCATCTGGGTGAACGCTGTTTACGCGGATTCCAGAAGGTGCCAGTTCCATCGTCGCAACACGAGCAAGCTGCTGCAATCCGGCTTTGGCAACGGAATAGGAAGCCACACCTGGTCCTGGTGCCTTGATGTTCTTCGAGCCCACAAAGACCACCGCAGGATTCCATCCCAACTTGAGAAATGGAATGCTTTCACGCAGTAAATAGAAGTGGGAGTCGAGATTGACCGCCATCGATCTTCGCCAGCCGTCGTCCGACAATTCTTCAATGCTTGCGGACGGGGGGAAGACGCCGGCGTTGCTTACCAATATATCGAGTGCACCGAAGTGACGAACGGTTGTATCCAGCAATGATTTCACGGCATCGGAATCTGTCAGATCACACTGTACACCCAAATAGGATGGATTGCCGTCAAACAGTTCTGTGACCGATGGTACAATATCTGCGCCTACGACACAAGCCCCTTGACTGAGCAACTCTTCTACAGTCGCGAGGCCAATTCCAGACGCTGCGCCCGAGACAAGTGCCACTTGTCCTTCCAGTGACCCCGTTGCCTTTTTGCGTTTCAGTTTGGCTTGCTCGAGTTCCCAATACTCCAAATCAAAGATTTCCTTTTCTGAGAGGGCCTTCCAGCCACCCAAGAACTCTCCCCACTGAATGCACTTCGACGTGTGATCAATCAGATCTGAAATCACGCGCAGACGCTTGCCGTTGGGTCCAAAGACAAAGCGACCTTTATTCGCCCACAGCACCCACCGAGGAGCCTGATCCAAGCAGGTCAGTCCGCCTTCTTGGTTTCTGTCGAAATAGGCTTTATAATCTGCCGCGTATTTCGCCACATCCTCTACGTGATTTCCAGTCGAGATCATCGCGATTCTCTTACAGTGCAGCACGTGGTCTGGCGTCACCGGTCCGCGCTCAGCGATCTCTAAGGATTCGACAGTCGACAGCTTATCCGCTGAAAATCGACCTACCAGTGGACCACCCTTTTGCTGACAGACCGCAGCGCGCATCGCTGCAATTTCAATAGCGGCACATTGAACCGCATCCGCATCAAAGCCCAGAGAACAGTCCCAAGCACCTTGTGTTTTCAAGAAATCTTCTGCTTTACTCACAATGGCAATCATTTTCTCATAGCTCGTCTGGGCATCGTCATTGAAGGTAAACACACCGTGATGAAGGAGAATGATCGCTTCACAGCTTGCCCAATCGAGGTCCTGAGTGGCTTGATGAACTTGCTTGGAGAGAATGAATCCCGGCATTTCATAATCGAGCACCAGCACCTTTTCCCCGTAGATCTCACGGATCAAGTCGGGACCATTTGGCGTATTGGAGATGGCGACAACCGAATCGGCATGGGTGTGATCAACATAGCGAAATGGGATGATGGCGTGTAACAGTGCCTCAACCGACGGTGCCGGTGCTGCAGGATCCAACTGAGACATCTTCAATTCACGCATCATGTCGATATCGGACAGTTCTGGAAGAGCCGCCAATCGCTTCAGTACATCCAACCTTGTGGGCGAAAAGCCATTTTCACGAATGGTTTTCAAATCGTGACCGGACCCCTTTACATAGAGTACCTCGACGTCATCTCCGAAAATGTCCTTGGTGGTTGCTTTCACAGAGGTGTTCCCGCCACCGTGCAAGACCAGATCTTCACTTTGTCCCAGCAATCTAGAGGTATACGCACGCATCTCTAATGGGGTTGTATATTTTGACGCTTCTGTCGTATCAAACACGCTTTCCATAATAGCTCCAAAGTGAATTAATTCTGTTCGTTCATGGACGGTCTTTAAAAAGGGATTTCAGCTACGTTGCCAATCCCAATCAATATTGCTCTGTACCATCCACCCGATATCAATATACGGATTGAATTTATTGGCAACATAAAAGTTGATTTTATCGCCTCTAATTTCACTGGCTCACATCAAATTTGCTGATGAGTCGCTCCCTAGCCCCATACAAACTGCGTATACTAATTGACCGAGTTCGGTGGAGACAATAGACTGGTCATCGCCTGCAGATTGCTCACTATGAGCACATCGCCTTGTTGATAGGCGAGATTGTCTGCATTGACTTCACTATTGGCATCAAGACACAGAATTAAATCATCAGCCCATACCGCACCGCTACTGTTGCGAAGCAATATTACTTTTCAGCTGGTTTTTCAGGCTCACTGGAGGGAAGAGCAGCGACTACCTTCGCTGTTTGACCAGTGACATCTGCAACAGCAGTTGGAGTAGAGTCTGCCAACGGTCCCTTCTCTGGCCACATTTTCACCAATGCCTCTACTGAAGATACGAGGTCAGCGTTATTTTGTTGCTTTGAGATCTCCAATGCTATCATAGAAAATCCAAAGGCATCTTGATACTCACCCGGATCTGTAATCTTGCCTTCTTTCACGCCAATCGCGTACTCCTCATCTACCGTTTCCATCAAGAAACGAATGATATCCGAAGCATCTCCGCCTGCATTTTTCTGGAGCAATGCGATGTTTGCCTCTGCCTCTTTCAGCATCGGTTCAACCTCTGCAGCCGGTTTGCCTTCATCGAGTGCTTTTGAGACGGCTTCAAACACATCTCCTTTAAAGCCAAGAGCATCAATGCCAGCTCTTTCCGCTGCATGGGTTTCGGACACTGGATGCAACAAGTGTTGTGCAGCCTGATCTGGTGCACCAGCACGATACAGTGTCAATCCAGCAACCACGTGTCCCGACATGAAAGCCACGCGTTTTTCAACGGCTAATTTTTGCATCTCTTCCATTTCTTCAGGCGAATGCTTCATCTGCATTTCCTTTTTGACTTCCTTCGGAGCCTCGACCTTCACTTCTTTGACAGGTGTTTCAGAAGCCTCTTCTTTATCACCGCAGGCAGTAATAGAAAGACTCAATAACAGGACAGGAATAAATAAACGGCTGACTGACATAATAACATCCACGTATTCTAAAACGTCTATCAGAAAGAACGTCTGATAGACCATCGTTAATTGTTGTGAGTACTCATCTATTGAGATTGATTATCAGTTTCAATAGATTGGAAGTCATGTATTGTAATCCCGTGGAAACGTCCATTAAAATTCAATTGCAACAGTAAAATTCCACACTCATTGAATGACAGAATCAACGTCTACATACTTCTCATTATCAACTCGAATCCACTACAACGCAGTCCGTTGTTTCAACTCTTTCATACCGGGCAATTGAATCCCAAAGGTCGATGCTGAGCCCAATGTTTCCATTTCTGTTAGCACACTGTCGAGCGTTGCTTTGTCTCCAACATTCAGAGCGTTGAGCCCAATCAAGTACTGGAGATACACATTGAATCGCTTTCGCTCTGTAAAGTGAAGAGCCGTATCGCCCAACACTGCACCGACTGTTGCAAGCTCATCTTTCCAATCTTTTTCAGGATTGGACAGCATCTCTGCCTCGAGTGCCTTGGACGTGCTGAGTGCCAGAAAGTAGCTATTCTGGAAACCCACAGCCAGATTGGCACAGAATTCCCAATGTTTACGAGCCTCTTCATAATCTCCATCGACAAAATGCAGCTCTCCTGTACCATAGAGTGCACTCAGTTGGTTTGTCGTTGGAATCGTATCTCCAATTGACGTCGTGAATGTTGTCATGAACCCTGCTTCATCATTGTTGTCATGTTGAATCGCCAGCAGGAGATCCAGTGCTGGTGCAAATGTCGGATCCGTCGCCAAGACCTGCTGAATACTATCTGCTGCAACTTCTTTCTTTCCGACCTGCCAAAGTAGCTCGGCCTTTTGAACGACCAAGTCCAACTCTCCCGGATATTGACGGACTGCGGCTTGAGCATCCTCTAGAGCAGCATTCGTGTTTCCACGCACTCGATCGGCAAGAATTTGAAGATGCGGCACCACTCCCAAACGCATATTTCGCTCCGAATATCGCTGAACGACACCATCAAAGTCAGCCCCCATCTTATAACGCATGGCTACGAGATAGTTGAGTTCAATCAACGGATCCTTTGTCTTTTCGATCAATTCCAGCCACGACTCCTCCAAGCGTTCTCTTGGGACTTTTGGATCCCAACTTTTGGACAACAGTTTAAATAAGGTTCGAAGTTCCAAGCTGGCATTTGGGTGTGAATAACTGTGTAGAGACGTCGAAAACAATGTGGGGGGCAGAGTGTGTTGACCCTGTAAAATCAGCGTCAACGTATACAGGTTGTGCACGATTGGATCAGATGGTTGATCGGCATGCAATTCACTCAACAACGTCGCGGCCGCCATCAACTGACCATCCAAAACAAGTTGCTTCGCTTGCTCAAAATCAGTGACGGTGGCTGGGTTATCTATCTCCATTTCAAGAATGCTCGTGTTCTGTGTGGTCAAGCTGAGCACGGCGAAGTCGTTCCATTGAAACCCTAGGAACAATGACACCAACACAACCACCGCACCAACGACAAGCGACGTAGAGGATTGCTCACTGGTCGGAGTGTCTGGTTCATCAGGTGACTGTGGTGCTGGTAGACCATCTACAGTCGCCTCATTCTCTTCTGATGATTTCGCTGATGATTTTAGTGGATCGTTGTTCCCATGTTCTTGGATGGCCTCCGTGGTCTGCTGCTGCCATGGAGTTGTAGGCTCATCATCATCCGGCACATGGGTAAATGTATCGTTTGATTCTCGAACTTCAGTGGTGTATTTTTCCCATACTCGCTTCAAACGCTCCAGATTTGGACCAACCATCTCGGGTGTTTTGATTCGAGTCAGTTTTAGCTCATTGACTGTTGCTTCGTGGCACAGTTCCTCTAAATCTGCGGTCAGTTCGGAAGCAGATGCATATCGCATGTCCAGCTCTGCGCAGCAACCCTTATGAATGATATTCTGAACGGATAGAGGCAACTCTTTGACCATCTCGTCGCGAATATCTTGAATGAACAAATCCATCGGATCATCGAGTGTCATCAAATTGTAGAGCGTTGCGACAAGAGCGTATACATCTGTTTGAACAGTGGTGTTTTTGGTGTTGAGTCGCTGCTCTGGAGACATATATTGCAGCGTTCCCATCACCGCTCTGGTTCTAGTCTGACTGGTTTCTGACACGGTATCCTTGGCGATTCCAAAATCACTGAGTTGTGCCCCGTCTGCGGTCAACAGAATGTTGTCTGGTTTCACATCTCGATGAATAAACCCTTTCTCGTGCGCATATTCTAGGGCCCTTGCGATATCCAGACAGACCTTGGCAGCCTGTCCTACAGTCATCTTATCGTGCTGACTCACATAACTTTTCGCCGACCCGTATGGGATGTACTCCATGACAATATAGAGCGTCATCCCTTCCAGTCCCAAATCATAAATCTGCACGATGTTTGGATGCTTCAAATTCGCCATCGCGACCGCTTCTGTTTGAAAGCGATCTCGAACGTCATCCCCCAATAGAAACTCGGGTTTGAGAATCTTCAATGCCCTGTCAATCTTCAAAGATGTGTCGTAGGCCTTAAAGACGGCTGCCATTCCTCCAACGCCGATACATCCTTGGATTTGATACCGACCGTTGGACAGCGTCGGCATTTCAAAATGGGTTTGTGTGGGATCTTGAGAAGGTGAAGAGGTGGACATACTCGGCCTATGATAAAACGTACTTTCCATACGATCTACAATCGTACGGTAGATGGAACAACTAAAGAATTTACCCCTGCAAAGACTTGCGACCGTCGATGAGCGCTTCTACAACACTTGGATCAGCCAGTGTCGAGACATCTCCGAGATTGGTGAATACATCTTCAGCAATCTTTCGAAGAATCCGGCGCATCACCTTTCCAGAACGAGTCTTAGGGAGTCCCGTTGCGAGTTGAAACTGATCCACTTTTGCAACGACACCAATCTGCTCTCGGATGCGCTGCTGAAGCTGAGATTCAAGCCCCGCATGGTACTCTTGTCCTTCTGCCAAGATAATGTAGGCGTAGACCCCCTGCCCCTTTATCGGGTGGGGAAAACCAACGACTGCAGCTTCTGAAATCTCTGGAGCCTCGGTGAGAATCGCTTCAAACTCAGCCGTTCCAAAACGGTGTCCAGACACGTTGAGTACATCATCCACCCGTCCAGTGATCCAAAAATACCCATCATCATCTCTTCGCGCACCGTCGCCCGTAAAGTAATAGCCAGGAAAGGGTGCGTAATAGGTATCAAAGAAGCGCTTGTGGTCTCCCCAAATCGTACGGGCTTGACCTGGCCAAGACTGCGCCATACACAATCGGCCTTCTGCGGGCCCTTCTAGTATCTCTCGATCCTCTGTGAGCAAGATGGGACGAATCCCCGGCATTGGAAGGGTTGCAGAACCGGGCTTCATTGGCGTCGCCGGCGCGATGGGCGTGATTGAAATCCCACCGGTTTCCGTTTGCCACCACGTGTCCACAAGCATACAGCGAGATCTTCCCACCACATCGTAATACCACTGCCACGCAGCTGGATCGATTGGCTCTCCCACAGACCCCAGTACGCGCAAGGTTGCCGTATCGTACTTCTCTACAAAATCGGTGCCGTGAGCCGCTATCGCACGCACCGCAGTCGGAGCCGTATAGAAAATCGTGACCTTGTGGCGCTCGACCAAGTCCCAATAGCGACCCGCATCTGGATACAGGGGTGTCGAACCAAACATCAACGTTGTCGAACCATTGGAGAGAGGTCCAAAGACGATGTAACTGTGTCCAGTGATCCATCCTACGTCTGCGACACAGGCAAAAACATCATCCTCACGCAAATCAAAGACCGTACGATGGGTGTAGGTCGCCGTCGTGATGTATCCGCCGCATACGTGAACAACCCCTTTTGGTTTACCGGTCGAACCAGAGGTATACAAGATAAAGAGTGGGTCTTCCGCATTGCAGATTACTGGCTCACAGACACTCGAAGCCGACTCTACAGCCTCATTCCAGTTTTGGTCACGCCCTTCTACCCAAGCAATCTCATCACCGGTTTGATGATACACAAGGACCGTTTCCACACGCTCAGTACAAGCCTCATCAACGGTGTCCTTGAGGGCAATCTTCCGTCCTCCGCGATAAGCCGAGTCTTGAGTCAGAATGACCTTTGCCTCACAGTCCTCAATCCGGTCTCGAAGCGCATTCGAACTGAATCCACCAAAGACCACCGAGTGTACTGCACCGATGCGAGCACAAGCCAGCATCGCAATCCCCGCTTGTGGAATCATTCCCATGTAGATGATCACTCGATCACCCTTTTCAACACCGTTCGCCTTCAGAACATTCGCTAGCTTACAGACTTCCGCAAGGAGCTCGGTATAGGTTAAGCGCTGAATCTGATCGGGCTCATCCCCTTCCCACAAAATGGCGACCTTGTCTCCGCGCTCGGCAATGTGCCTATCCAAGCAAGAAGTCGTGATGTTGAGTGTACCATCGGCGAACCATCGGAATGGATACTGCTGAACAGTGTAAAAGTCCCCTTCCAAACCAAGCGTAGGTTCCGTTTTCCAATCGACGAGGGCTTTGGTTTGCTCGAGCCAAAAGGCGTCTCGTTCCGCAATCGATCGATTCCAGATCTCTCGGTACTGCTCCATAGTTTGAATGGACGATACAGACCCTACTTGGGCATGGGATGTGGGATGATAGAATTCAGACATAGACACCTCGTTTTGTGTACAAACTATAGCAAAGTTTGGGTCTAGGGCTTCTGGAAAGTCTGTTGATGATTGTAGATGGCCTATGTTTTTGCCATTTGGATTGTACATACTATCACCAATAGTCTTTAACCCCTAAATTTTTTGGTTGATGATAATTGGCAATAATGAGGCACGATGTATACGCAGAAGTATAAATACTTTGAAAAACCGCTAGTACGGGCGTCTGAAACAGCATTCTCATAATCTCTACCCCAACAGTAAACATTGTTGCTAAGATCAATACCACAAATGTGATCATCTATTTCTGCTAATGGCTACGATAATCGCTGGACAACATGTCAAATATGTCTTTTAAGTCCGACTATGTCCACAGACTGTATACATCTTCTTTGTTCATGAGTACTCTATAGAAAACATTATTTACGGAAACACATAATTAGATTGAGAAAACTATTCCTTTTCTTACAATCTAGAATTTAGAAGGAAGAAAATTTGTAACATGTGTTTTATTTATCCTCAAAAGGAACAATTGTTCGAACCAATCGAAATCCAATATCGCGCCTTCTTACAGATGGAGATTCACTTTCCCTCATCTCAAAGATTGAAGAGGGCTCTACATCCCGCCGCCAATGGAGTTTATTATATCCACCACCAAGGGAGAGACGTTCAGCCTTACCATTACCATGTGGGTCTTCAATAATGCCATTACAGTATGTATCAGTGGAATGCATAAATCCATCCCAAGTCCATTCCCAAACATTTCCAAACATATCATAGATACCAAGATCATTTGGACTCTTTTGACCAACAGGATGTGTTGTCCCTGTATATAGATCTTCTCCAAACCAAGCCATCTGCGATAGAGTTTCATGATTAAGATTTTGCGTGCGCTTATCTGATCTGGCTGCCAAAAACCACTCTGCCTCAGTTGGGAGTCGATAACCATTCTTGTTCCAATGAACAATAATTTTTGGTTCCCCCCAACCATCTGATCGACACATCTGATCTAATGAATAGTTACGACTAAAATGTTTTTCTTGTTGTACTTCATTCAAAACTTCTTGAGAGAGTTCATATACCGGTTCTAATCCCTCTTGTTCACTTAGTTTATTACAAAACAACAAGCATTCAACCCATGTGACATTGTCTATTGGAGCATATGGAATATTATGAAGGCTATTATCATAGGACATTACAGACTTCCAAAGAGCCCATGTCACAGGATACTTTCCTATCATAAAGCACCGACTCACAGCCACATGTTGTAAACAATGTTCCGGAGGAGTGCCCATAACAAAATAATCTGGCGGAATGACTTCCATCCGAAGATATTCCTCTAAGAGCATCTTTTGTATTTTCTCAGGCATATCCTCATAGGTTACATCTTGTATCAATTCCAACAAAAATGAAGTAAAGCAGCCCAGTTCGTAGACTTTACTCCATTCAGGACTATCATAAATAGTTTCTATATAAATCTAATTCTTAATGAGTTTACTCCCATAGGAAACCTTACATTATTTCTTTGCTCAACAACAACATTACCACCACGTGACGGAACATAAGTTCTATGAGTTGATTCTTGTTGCTGATTTAATGGTGTATATCCTAAAGGAATTGCTGTTTGTGAAAAACTATTTTTTTGAAATTAGCAGCAAGGAGCAATTTAATGACA
>CALDQI010000356.1:0-9615 GCA_937911635.1 uncultured Pseudomonadota bacterium
CGGGTAGGTCCTGTGTTTGGTGATAATCATCACTCAGCCATCGCCCAGTCCTACCGTCTTTAAAACAGCCGAGTATGCCATCCTTCATCACTTGTGGGAACCCATGATCTTTACATGAATACGGTTGACTGTGAACTGGAACAGCTACTGACTCTGCGTGGACATTCTGGATCCAGACACCCCTAACCCACGACATCATGAGACTCGATGGCAACAGTTTAAGCATCTGAGGAACCGACTCCACCAAACTACTGCAATACTTGAGCACTGTTACGCCAATCTCGCGCTAAACATATTCAATCGACTTATTGAACCTCAACACCACAACAGTTCACGGAAATCGTGATGCCATCTGCAGCGGATCCTCCAGGACAATCTTCGGCAACCAATTCCAGTTCGTACGTTGTGGTTTCACAAGCACCAACGGAATCAACACTGGCACCAGACAATAGCACTTCTGTAGTCATATCAGAAGGGTCTTCCAATGTGGCATCACCTGACATGACGTACCATTGATAAGAAAGAGGATCACCATCGGCATCTGAGACACCGCTGTCGACCCCTAGTTGCACAGTAACATCTGCACAATCTGCACAGTTGTACGTATACCCACTCAACTCACAATCTGCATTTCCTGCGTCCACTGCAATTGACGTACCAGCTTCCACTGTTGGCAATGCATTGCTAAGGCGCTCAGACGCAGTGATGGTTTGCAAGTCAGGGATTGACCACTCTGTCCCATCATATACGGACAACGATACAATATAATCACCAGCAACATCGGTATACAATGTGGGATTTACGCTTGTAGTATCTGAAAAGGAGTTGTTGTTGACTGCAGAGGTAGATGGCTTCGACTGAAGAGCCCACAGATACTCTAGCTCATCTCCATTCGGGTCCATCGAAGCTGAACCATCCAGTTGTATATCTGTACAGTCATACTCTTGTGACAAGTCCTCACCTGCATCTGCAACTGGGGCCAATGGATTTGCGGAGTATACATCGACAGTAACGGTATCCGGTAATGAGTCACTCACCCCATTGTTTACAATTAATGAGATCAGATATCGACCACCCACATCAGGTGTGAAGGTTGTGCTCACCTCATTGGGGGACTCGACCGCCAACACAGTTGAATCTTCCGGTCTCGAGACCACACTCCACGTGTACGCCAGTGTTCGGCCCAATGGATCCGCAGACTGAGATCCATCTAGCGTACCAGCAACTCCTTCCTCCAAGGTCAGATCAGAACCAGCCTCTGCAAGGGGCAGCTGACCTTCTTCAACCAAAATGACAGCCGAGTCCGGAGCAGAAACCAGTCCAGTACTGTCAGTCACCACAAGATCAACGATATAGGTCCCAGCTGTATCTGCAAAAAATGCCGTCATCGGGTCTACCGACCCATTGTTGGTAAATGGATTCTCTGCTTCCCCTAGTCCAGAGGACGGTGGTACCCTTGAAAAGCTCCAAGAGTACGTCAGTTCATCTCCATCTGGGTCATACGAGGAATCACCATTCAAACGAATTGGCTGGTCGGCGGTGTAGGAGCCACCCTGACCGGCCTCTGCAACTGGGGTCCCTGCTGTCGTAGAACCTGATGTCTTTGGTTGTTCGAGGGTATCTGAACGACAGGCAGCATAAACTCCTACGGAGAGTAGAACAAAGAGTGAACGTTGAACTGAGTTGAAAGTCATAGAGATTTCCTCTTTGAATAGTTGGGTAAATTAGTTGTTGGAGACGCACGTGTAGGTGATCGTTGTTTGATCATCATCGGACCGTTCACAATCTGAAACGGTCAACGTCACATCAAAGGACAAGTTGGCGTTCACGACCTGTGTTGGAATCTCTGCTGGGGTCAAAGCGGCATTCGGACTCGCAATATTCAACACACCACTGGGCTCGGACCATTGAAACTGTAAGGAATCGCCATCTAGATCAGAGGAAGCCGAACCATCGAGCATCACAGTATACGGAGCACAATCTGCACATGCCGAACTATACGAAGTAGACTGACAATTTGCAGAGGCTTCAATCGTGACAGAATCCCCAGCATTTGCGATTGGTCGCTGATTGTTCAGGATATCTCCAATCGTCAAGTCCACCAAGTCAGGTGCAGACCAAGCTGTCCCGTCGTTGACTTGAAGCTGAAATGTATACGTACCTATTTCATCCCACGTAAACTCTGGATTTGGACTGGTGGTGTCTGTAAAATTGGCATCTGTCACTGCCGAGTCGACGGGTGCAGATACAAGAGCCCAAGAGTAGGTCAGACGGTCTCCATCTGGGTCGAAAGAACCGTAACCGTTGAGTTGCACAGGATTCCCAGCGCATCCACCAAAGTCCATCGTTTTACCCGCATCCGCAGTTGGAATACGATTTTGTGAACCAACATCTACGGAGCAAATGACTGGATCTGACCAATGGTTTCCATCCGATACGGTTAATGTTGTGACAAAGACACCCGAACAATCTGGTACAAAACTTGGACTGCTGGTACCCTCGTTGTAAATGTTGTCCGAAGTCAATGTTGAGCAGTTCGGAGGGGTGAGAGACCATGAATATGTCAACTCCGCAAGTTCTGGATCGGAGGAAGAAGAACCATCCAAAGTCACAAGCTGCCCTATCTCGCCTTCGTAATTTCCGCCACAATCTGCGGTTGGAGTAGCGTCACTAGCCACAACCTCGATGACAATGAAATCTGCATCGGACACACTCAGACCATCCGACACTTGTAAAGAGACGACATAATCTCCTGTCACATCTGGAGTGAACTGCGGTGACATCGCTGCGATACTACGATTGGCCGACAGTGAATCTTCAGTCACCGCTGATAGAGCCGGCACACTAACAAAACTCCAAATGAATAGAACATTGTCATCGTAATCGGAACACCATGTACTGTTCGATGCGTTTAGAAACACCGGTTGACCAAGCCCAACAGTTGTATCTGTCCCAGCCTCGGCAAGAGGCGCCTTACAGGTCTCTGAAGAATCAATCGCTGTCCCTTTCGTATCTGAACATCCTACGGTCATGCTTGACAAGGCTATAAGGAGACCCAGCGACAATCTAGAAGGAGACAATGGATAAATAAAAGGGGCCGACTTAGACAAAACCACTTGTTGTTTAGCGCTGCGCATGTTGAAAACCTACCAAAGAAATGGAACCAATCCTTACACTCTATAAAAAAGTATAGATGACTACACTACAATGTAATGACATAACAGGACTAATTGCAAGCAATACCCTTGTCATTTCAATAGAAGCGTACAGTTATGTATATCATATCATACAATCCATGATCTGACATTGTGGAGATCAAATTGATACAGGTGTTGGACACATTCAAACTTATTTCGGTAACTTTCCGTTCAGTGATGAGTCTATGGAGTGGAAAAATTATATCAAAATGGATATATGCCTGTGTCTACAATCATTTGGAGTAACCAATGGGATTCTTTGATTTTTTATTTAGCGGTGGCGAAGATTCACAGCTCAAAAAGCACATCAAACGATTGACCAATCTAAACGCACCGCAAGAAGAACGACTACTCTCTGCGCAGTGGCTTGCAGATAAAGGCTCTCCAGAGGCTCTAGCTGGATTGTTGAAGCGATTTTCTTTGGTCTATGAAAAGCAGATGAAAGACATTGAGGAAAAGGAATACCTATACAAGCTGTTAAGAGCGCAAGGAGAAGCTGCTGTCGAGCCTACCAAGACATGGATCCGTGACAACACTGCCTTTGCAATCCCACTGCGAATTGTCGAGGAGTTCGAAGGTCCAGAAAAGACTGTTTCCTTTCTCCTAGAACTACTGGGACTTGAAATGGACCCTTTCAAAACCGAGAAAAAACGACAGATCATCATTAAACTTGGCGACTTCACTGATGAGAGAATCATTTCCCCTGTATCCGCATGTTTATTCGACTATGACGAAGAGGTTCGACTCGCATCTATTGAAACATTGCACAAACAGAACTCCAATGAATGCCACGAAGCCTTCGTTGAAGCCTTGGTCAATCCGGAAGAGGAGTCCAATCGACTCAAAATTCGTCTGGCGGAAATTTTAGAACAACGAGGATGGGACCTCTTGGACAAGGGTGATAGACTCCAGAACAATCCTCCAGTTGGCTGGCATTTTTCCCCAGAGAAGAACCAACTGGTTAAAGGTTAATTTTCCCAACGGTGACTCAGCGCTCTATTTGAGTTGAGAGGGAAACTGAATGGTGGTGTCCTGAGCTCGCAGGTTTAAAGTGTGTCCATCTACGGCTCCTTCAAATGTAGGATCGACGCCCCATATTTGCTTTGTAGAGGGAGCCTTATTTAGCAAACGGTCCGACCAGACAATGTTGGCCTCAATGAGATACCAAGAAGCCAACACACGAACCTTAGCCTCCATATCGTCGCCCCATCTTCGAATGGGTTTGTCATCAATTAGAAGCACAGGCTCTCTGTCCAGCAAACTCGCAACACGTAAATGTCCCCACTCAGAACACGCATCTTGAAAAGCACGGTATCGATCAAAACCGCTGAGTGAAAGCATGGTACTCAAGGTGGTCTCTGCAACAGCAAATCGATTGTGGTTTCGGAAAAACCTCATTTGCAACAACCGCAACAAACCAGGATACCAATGGGGCTTTTCAACAGGCATTCTCCACTGACCGAGTTGTATCCCTGACAACCCGATCCCCATCACTTGATGATCATTGCTCCAACGCAGAGAGACCGTTGCTATAAATACAGGGTCAGTCATCAAAGCAACTTGAATCTCCGGATTGGAAATCACCTGCCTCAGCTGCTGAAGCGAACCAGCATCCAATACTATCTCGAGAGTGATGCTGACATCTCTATCTTCAACCCACATTGAGGCACACGCACCATCAAACCAATGGACTTCTTCGACCCGTTGCTCCCCAAAAACTTCAACGTCTTCTTCTTGTGCCCACCCCCACTGTACGATTAAATCCACCAACGTCGCTTCATCAAATACCGAAAACCACAATGCTATTGCATCTGCAAGAGCCGTCGTTTCTGGGGTGGCCATTTTGAACCGCATCCCTTGACTGGAAATCTCCGTCAAACGACAGTACGGCAAATCTGCTAGGCCCTGAACTTCTATGGAACGTATGTACATGACTCTCTCTAAATTGCTTTTTGATGGTCGATTGGACTATTTATTTGGTGTTGGTGGCTGTCCTTGAGGGGGTCCCATACCTGGCATTTTCAGAGAAATGGCCTCCATCATGAGGCGATGCTGAGTTTTCCAAAGTTCCAATTCAGCCTCCGTATAGGTCACTTCCGGGAGTTTCCAAGCACCAATACCAGCCGCCTTCGCCACAGGAGGACCACACAGTGCTGTAAGTGCATCGATAATCCCTTGTGGCATACGCTCGGCACCATTTCGATACCCTACAACAATCCATCCAAAGCCAGCATCTTGAAGAACCGCTAAGTCTGCGCGGTATTCGGACTGCATTGTACCACCCCGATTTTCATAAAAGGGCACCAAATCCTTAAACAACTTGGTGGCTTGGACAAATATTTGTCCTTCACGAGCAAAGTACTCTACTCGCTCAACGGGTACCGCGTGCAGTTTATGACCATGAACAATCTGAGTACCCAAAGCGTTGTACCGATTTTCCATATCCGACCGAACTGCCAGTGCGAGATCAATCACCGCTTTATCATCCACCCCTCTCATCACAGAAAGCGCACTCGCCTCACGAGGTTGAAAACGGGACCATGGATATGGATTCATTTGACCCCACGAAATCTCCAACACGGCAAGCATTACAACAGGAATAGCCCATTTTGAGCGAGTCGCCAATGCCCCCATCGCAGAGATTGCCATCGCCGTCATTGCCAAAAATCGGATGGGAAAGTTGAGTGGTTCCGCCAGATATCCCAAGGCTCGATTGAGCCAAAACATGGGCATCACCAATCGAATCCCATTTGCAGTACGCATCTCTTCTCCGCCGACAGTCCAATAGGTCCCAAAGGCAAAAACAATCCCAACAACGGCAACAGCTAGCCACGGCGAGGCTTTTCTAGGATTTCGAACAAGTCCAACAAGAGCAAAGCCCGCCGCGAGCCACCCCAAGTATCTTCCTCCACCATAGGCTGCGTCTTCCGTACTCTGTGATTCTCGCTTTGGAGAGAGCAACTGACGTGTTTCCAATCTTGCAGCAGGAGGGTCGGTTACTGGTTGACCATGATTTTGAGTGATGTAATTCATCAACCCCACTTCAGGTACCGATCCCGTTTTATAAGAAGAGGCAAATGATTGAGTTACGGGGATTACAATTGCAATTGATAGCGCAGCCGCAACGACGTATTGAATCACCAATTTCGGTGTTTTACGTCCTTTCCAGCCAGTGAGGATCGCCCATGTTAACACCGAGAGCGCCAAAAAGAATCCCAAGTAGAAGCATGACAACATCGATCCAACCAGACAAACCGCGACCGCGAAGAACCACTTCCACTCCTGTGTTTTACGCGCCATCAACTGACATCCAAGACCGAGTGGTAACCACCAAAGATGATGCAACTCCCCTACACCAACATGAATAAAGAAGGCCATCACAGCAGAACCTTCGAGTAAGGTCCCCGCTACAAATCCTCCCACCCGAGACCGAGAGAGTAAGCGCCCAAACCATGCTCCCGTCACGCCTGTAAGGACCATATTGGCCAACGCCAAAAAGTTCGAGAGAGCAATCAGTGGCACCCATGGAAAAAATAGAGCCACCAGTCCATTCAGTGGCTCAATTGGATACAGGTCCATCCCAATCGGATAATTGACCAAATCTGTTTGATAAGGAAAATCACCGTATTCCCACACGCTAGACCGCATCCACCATAAAGTCCACAGGTGTTTCATACCGTCTGCTCTCGGAGAGCCCAAAGCAGCATAATTTGGGTATAGAATCATCGGATAGGTCAGTAGAACAGCGAGAAGTACAAACCAGCCTGTCTGCAACGTCCCCCATTTATGGTCCTCAAACCACCATTTTACTCGCAGCCACATATCAATCCCAAACCGCAACAAATACGGTGACTTGTGGGTCAGTGCTGACAAGACTGTAGAAGAGCCACGTTCCATTCAATCGTGCGACGCACAGCATCCCCAATTCCATTGCCGCTTCCCAATCACACAAAAAGTACTCCCAACAAAAGACTTCCTCGGAAAAGAGTGGCTCCGAAACTTGCCATGTCCACTGACCGTCTTGGTCAAACGTCGCAAGGACCCTACAGCGCTTTTTCTCCACCGTAGACTCAATGTCGTCTTGATACATCAGCCGCAGTTCTTCTCCATCAATGGCCCATTCTGTCCAATCATGAGAAATCGCCATCGTATTCATATAGACAGGTTCCAGCTGAGCCTGCACCGAAGCCTTGACCTTCAAGTATGCCCTATCTTCCAATGGATGACCTTGGGATGGTGTTGGCAAATGCTCAACAGAGACGCCTTCTATATCCACATCGAAAAATGGTATCACCTGCATTTTATTGTCGCAGTTCCGGATCACTCCCAGTGATCCCTTCTGCCATGGCGCCCATGAGTTCATACGAGACTGTAGATTTTTGAGAGCCGTCTTCAGTTGTTGCATGTTTTCAGGTGTCGGAGCACTAGGGGTCCCACCACCATATTGCAAGGGCAACGTTTCAAGCTCTCGAATCTCGATGCTGTGTCCTTTTGACGCAAATCCAATCATGAAGCGCCGAACACCAAATGGTCCACACAAAGCAAAGACCGCATCGTACACCCCTGCCTCCTGCATAGATTCAATCAACATCCCCTCAAAATCAGAACCATGGTTCTCTACCTGTGTTGTCAGCCATCCCATTGAACTCTCCTTGTTCTACTACCACGTACCTTCTATTGACCACGTATCCAAATTCACCACGGGAAAAGAACCCATTTGTGCAGAAATTTTCTGCTCGCGAGGTGCGGCACCTGGAATATCAGAGCCTTTTTTGTAGGTACCAGTGTGTACCTGAGCGGGTTTAAACCTTGTTTTCTTCATCACACCTGTATCCACAGAAGTACTGGACCAGCACCAAAGTCCAAAAGTCCCTTCCGCACTCACTCGATCAGCACCCTGCATGCGCTGTACATAAGTGGAGATATCCCTGCGACGTTCGTCAAAAATTATACAATCTCCGGCTCCCAAACCCTTCCTGGGCTCTTTGCCAAAGATAGACTCATCTAAGGTATATGACCTCAATTGATCCGAAGCGACCAGTGCTGTATTTTTATTGACAACCAAAATCGACTCCTCGGACTGTGTCTCCAAGAATGTCTCCTTCAGCGTCCATGCCGGATGTGTCCATTCCGGTTGCTGCACTCTAGAAGATACGACAAGATTGTAATAGTCTGACCACTCTAGCCACCACCAACGGGACCACCCCAATGTTCCGACTGCCAATACAGCCGGCAATACCCATCTCCAAGCAGCAAACTTTGGGAAGGTCAACCATCGTCCCACTCGAGTCCCCCCAATCACAATAGCGATTGTCGAAAATGCCAATGCCGGAGCCATATGATGACAGTGTCCTGACCAAGATCGGTCCACCCCGTGACCATCCGGAACACTCATGTGCAATACACACAATGCGACTGCAGGTGCCGCCACCAATGGTGCAAACCATGCCAAAAGCCCGAGTGGAATGAATACAAGCGCATAAAACCGCGTGTGATACACCCAACCTTCCAAAAATATTCGTTTCTGACCCAGTGAACCCAAAGCATTTTGAAGAGGCATATCATGGCCACCAGAGTCTAGAGGGTGGTACTTTTGTGCCCACCACACGTAAATACCGGCAACAATCAACACCACGGCTAAATTTCGAACCTGCTGTTTCCACTGCCAAACACCGTCAAGCATCGGTCGCGCCATCACAGCACAGAAGATAGCCATTGGGATGGTCTCTTCTCTGGGAGCAATTCCAAACAACGCGCCAACAATAGCGGCAATAAGCCATCCAGACTCAAAAAAATTCCAAGCCCAGACCAAAAATGGCAGGGCAAAACAGAGATCTTGATAGTCTTGAAGTGCAATCGCCATTGTTCCCGGCATGCTGAGGTACACCAGCGCGCCCCACAGAAATGCCCAGTGACCATTTCCAGTATTCGAGTACTGTCGTCTAGCGATCAAGCCAGCTGGAATTGCTCCAGACATCACGCCCAGAATTAGAATCTTCGACAACCAAAGTGCCGATGGACTCCATCCATAGAACCAAGCGGCTATCGGAAGTGTCAAAGCCCGGTGACCCGACCAAGTCCAAGCATCGTCATACCCTCGATGAACTGTTTGGAACCAAGACCCGGTTTCCGAGAAGTTGCGCATCAGCTGTTCATGAACCGCCATCGCATAAGGTTCAATCGTTTGCAGTGAGTCTATCCGTGCCCACGATGTGGACACAGCGGTTGAGTAAAACAACCACAGTGCCGGTAAAACGAATACGTACGGGATGATATCCCACGACAACTTGGATTTGAGTGCCTGCATAGTTGAATTGTAACGCAGTGATGCTCAGTTTTCAGTTCAAATATGCAGACAAATCCAGTTACGAAATTATTCCCCCCCAAACAACCCTCCAAAATTTTCTTTAATTATTTG
>CALDQI010000357.1:0-15632 GCA_937911635.1 uncultured Pseudomonadota bacterium
GGGCAACCCCAATGACCACAATGATGCCACCGAATTTAAATTTGCAGTCAGCTCCACCGGCTACAAAGGCAAAATTTTGGTAGGCAGCGCATCTTACACGGTGGATTATGGAGATGGTAGCGCACCAGAAACCAAGATCGACAGTATGATAGCGGATGGGGATGGCGTGCTCATATCTGCTCGTCAGGAGGCATTACTTCGGTGTACAATAGATTCCTGTGTAGAAGTCGCACCGGCTGTGGAGGAGCCTCTACTGGCTTTGGGTCGCCTCAATGATGGAACGATTTGGGCACTTGAACAGCGCGGAAGTTTATTACTCGATGATGGTACAGACAATACACCGGGATCGTGGTACGACTTTACCGAGCGGCGTGTCCAGTTTTCTTCATTTGTTCAGCTCTATGTTAATCCGTGGTTGCGAAATCCTCCGAAGGTAACAACGAAGTTCTTACGCTCTCCGAGTTTGAGAATAAAATGGTGGTGGGGAGCGCTGTTACTTCCATTCATTGTTGTGGGTTGGAGATGGAAACGGGGCTAAAAGAAACATCCCCAAACCTAGGCTTCAATCTAGGCTTGAGGAGTATCATAGAGGTAGCGGAACAGTGATTAGTCCAATCTCTCCAGAATGGTTGCAACTCCTTGTCCCATGCCAATACACATAGTTGCCAGACCATATTTACCGCCATTCTCTTCCAAGATGTGGGCTAGCGCACCAGTGATACGAGCACCGGAACATCCCAATGGGTGACCCAAAGCAATCGCACCGCCTTTCACGTTGATGACGTCTTGACGATCGAGGATCTGGAGTTCTTTGAGTACGGCGAGTGATTGAGCCGCAAAAGCCTCATTCAACTCGATGTAATCCATATCATCCAGTGTTAATCCAGCACGCTTCAAAGCCTTCTTAGTGGCTGGAACAGGACCGCGCCCCATCAAAGACGGTTCACACCCAGCAGAAGCCGTTGCGACAATTCTCGCCATTGGCTTGAGTCCCAACGCTTCAGCCTTTTCTGCCGACATGATCAAGAGTGCAGCTGCACCATCAGAGATGGCTGACGAGTTACCAGCGGTAACAGTTCCGCCTCTTGGATTGAAAGCCGGTCGCAATTTGGCAAGATTTTCCACAGAGGAATCTGCTCGAACCACTTCGTCTTTGTCGACAACAATCAAACAGCCATCGGCATCGTGCCCCTCAACGGGAACGAGTTCATTGACCCAAGCATTCTCGATAGTGGCTTTGTAGGCGCGTTTGTGTGACTCATCGGCAAACTTGTCTTGGTCTTCGCGAGAGACTTTATGGAATCCTCCGAGTGCTTCAGCCGTAATTCCCATCATGCCGGCAAATTGGGTAACGTGTAAAGAGAGTGCGGGGTTGATGTCTACACCATGTGTCATCGGAATGTGCCCCATGTGCTCTACACCACCACAGATGAAGATATCTCCGTTACCCGCTTTGATGGCGTTGTTGGCTTCGTGAATCGCAGTCATTGAAGAACCACACAGACGGTTCACAGTTTGAGCAGAGATCGTATGTGGTAATCCAGACAAGATACCAGCCATTCGACCGATGTTGAATCCTTGTTCTTTGGTTTGCTGAACACAGCCCCAAATGATGTCTTCAATCTCATGGGCTTTGACAGAAGAATTTCGTTCCATCAAGGCTTTGATGAGGTGCGCAGAGAGATCTTCTGCCCGCACATTTCTAAATACACCGTTTCTTGACTTCCCCATAGGAGTACGTACGGCATCGACAATAACAACTTCTTTCATGATTCAATCTCCAAATTATTTGTTGTAATATGTGGCGCCAGAAGCAGCCATCTCACGCATTTTTGTGGTGGGTTCGTAGAGCTTTCCGAGATGGGCATACTTGTCAGCCATTGCACAGACTGCATCCAATCCAAGAAGGTCGGCATAGTGGAGTGCTCCCCCGAAGAACGCAGGAAAACCTATACCAAAGATGAGAGCCATGTCTGCTTCGTTTGGTGTATCCACAATGCCTTCTTCAAAGCATCGAATGGTTTCAATGAGCATTGGCACCATCATCCGTTCTTGAATTTCTTCTTTACTGAACTCCTTGCCACCATTCGCTTGAACGGTTGCAATCATACTAGCCACTTCTGGATCGACAGACTTTTTCGGTTTGCCCTTTCGATCGATTGTGTACTGATAGTAGCCCTTCGAATTTTTCTGACCGTAGCGTTTTGCATCAACCATAACATCTAGTGATGTGCGACCATCCGAAGCCATACGGTCTGGGAACCCATCCGCCATGATGGCCTGTGCGTGGTGCGCGGTATCCATTCCAACGACATCAAGAAGGTATGCAGGACCCATTGGCCAACCAAACTTCTCCATCACCTTATCGATCTGTTGGAAATTAGCGCCTTCAGAAACGAGCATTTGGAAGCCGGCAAAGTAGGGGAACAATACTCGGTTCACTAAGAATCCAGGGCAGTCGTTGACGACGATGGGAAGTTTACCCATTTTGAGAGCGTAGTTTACAGCAGTTCCCACAGCGCGATCAGAAGTCTTTTCTCCGCGAATGATCTCTACGAGTTTCATGCGGTGTACAGGATTAAAGAAGTGCATACCACAGAAGTTTTCTGGGTGTTTCAGACCTTCAGCCAATGAAGTAATCGAAATGGTTGAGGTGTTTGAGCAGAGGATGGTTCCTTCTTTGCATTTGCTCTCGACTTCAGCCAATACGATTTTCTTGACCTTTGGATTTTCGACAACGGCTTCTACGACAACGTCTACATTCGCAAAGTCTGCTTCGCCATACGAGAGCGTGGGGTCAATGTTGCTGAGTACTTGAGCCATACGGGCCTCATCGATTCTACCTCTCTTCACAAGTTTAGCAGTCAGTTTAGCTGCTTCGTTCATCCCTTGATCGATACCTTCTTGACGAATGTCTTTCATGATGATGGGCACATCTTTAGAAGCAGACTGATAGGCGATGCCACCACCCATGATACCGGCACCCAGTACAGCAGCTTTCTTGACATCATCACCTTGTTTGGCTTGTTTTTTACTCTTGCGTTTGATGTATTGATCATTCAAGTAAAGACCAACGAGAGACTTCGTGACGTCTGTTTTGGCAACTTTGATGAACTCTTGCATCTCTACAGCAAGTGCTTTGTCACGCGTGTGTCCAGCACCTTTTTGAATGGAGTTGATGGCAGCAATCGGTGCAGGGTAGTGTCCTTTTGTTATCTTGAGTGTCATACCGATGGAACTTTGGAATCCCAACATGGCTTCTGCAAATGGAAGGTTGATCTTGCCAGTTTTCTGGGCACGGCGTTTCTTCCAATCCAATTTACCGTCGATAGCCTGATTGAGCATCTTGTGACCGGCGTCCACCAGTTTTTCGACAGGTACAACGGCATCAACCAAGTGTTGCTTCAAAGCTTCGGCTGCCCTCAATTGTTTTCCTGCAGTGATATTTCCAATGGCGTTGTCGACACCAATCACACGAGGCATCCGAACGGTACCACCAAATCCAGGGATGATACCCAGCCCAGTTTCTGGAAGTCCGATCTTTCCTTTTGTATCAATCAAACGAAAATCCGTGGAGAGTGCCATTTCGCAACCACCGCCCAGTGCCAATCCGTTGATGGCGGTAATGGTTGGGAAGGGAAGGTCTTCAATATCGCTGAAAATTTTGTTGCAGAATGCGAGCCATTCTCCGAGTTGTTCATCGGTTTGTTTGAAAGCCTCTCCAAACTCTGTGATGTCTGCACCCACAATAAACTGACCTTTGGCAGAGCGTACCAATAGACCTGTAATGCTTTGTGCGTTTTCTTGTAAAAGATCGACACTCTTACGCCAATCGGCCAGTGCTGTACGATCAAACTTGTTGACAGATTCTTCTACATAATCAAAGACCAACTCGACAACACCATTGTCTAATTGATTCAATTTGACGGCTTTTCCTTCAAACATGAACAGTTCCTTTTGTGAAATAAAAATCGTTGTGTTAAAAAACTGAATGAACATTCATTCACTTTTGAAGATCAAGTATCGGTGTCTATATGGGTTGTCAAAAGCGGGAATGCTATTTTTTGCAATTTATATGAACTATTTTTCATTTTCACTGTAATATTTAGAGATGTTCGACATTTATGATGTGTATTATCCAATATATTCGGAGTGAATCATGTCTAAACCATTTAAATTGTCCATTCCAAAACCTTGTGATGCCAGATGGGATCAGATGAGTTCAGAAGATAAAAGTCGTCACTGCAAGCTGTGTTCTCAATCGGTATATGAACTCGAAGAGTTCGAAGAATCAGAAGTGGTTGATTTATTGCAGCAACAGGTGTGCGTGCGAATCAAATCCAATGCCGAGGGGAGGATAAAAGTACGAACGGGATTTTCCAGCATCTTGTTGCTTGGAGGTCTATTGGCGTGTGGTGAAAAAACAGATGGACCGATCTTAGAAGTGGAAGGTGAAACACCTGTAGAAGTCTTGCAAGTAACTGCAGGTGGACCAGTGCATGTGGAACTCCAAGAAGACATTGATGAAGATCCACCGCCATCTGTAATGGGGAAGATTGCAGCCCCAGTTCGCTCTAAAAGCGTTGAAACGGGGAAGGTAGAAACGGTTGATAAAGAGCATGGAACTCCAGTCCATACATCAGAGAAAAAGTCTACGGATGGATCTAAGGATGCTAAGGATGACTGTCAGACAGAATAGATCAGCGAACATCAACCATCGTTATCGTTACAGTAATGTGGATTCTATCTTGAGAAGGTAGTCCTTACTAGTTGAACACGTGGAAATCCATATCGACACCTTCGTCGCCAACGGACAGAGTCATTAGAGGACTATTTCTGGTGAGGGTGATTTTGTTTTCGCCGAATCCAACAGCGTTTGAACTGTTGGTGCATATCTGGACTCTGAAGTTCAGACCTTTACCTTTGCCCCAAACCAGTTGTGTATCCAATGCTACTTTGAATGTAGAATCGTAAGACCACTTGTTTCCAGTTTCTGCGAGTTGTTCTCCTGCTGCACTGAGAGTCTTTGTAGAGGCCTCCGTTGGCGTAGAGGCCAATTTTGCAGCGAGTTTACTCAACAATGGGTTGTCCAGTTGATTGTTGATGGTCAGGAGTCCCTTGAGAACACCTTCTTTTATATTCGAGATCCATGTGGTGTCTTTAAACATCATGTTCGTCAACATTTCGAGTGTCAACTCTTGACTGAAGGTGGCTTTTAGCTGCAATTTAGTCAATGATTTATTGGATAAGATAGCCAAAATAGATGCATCTGCACTGCCACTTAAAATCGGTATCGAGGCTTTTGCATTGAGGATATCCAGCGTAGTTCCATCTTCCATCTTCTTCCGAGTACCGGAAAAAGGACCGACTTGTACCGAGACACTGTTTTGATTTTCTGTGGTGAGAGAATCGTTTCCATCATTTTTAAGAATGGTATGGTGGGAAACTGATCCCGAAACAGAGCCACCAAGACTGCCACCCTCTTCTTCGTCCTCATCTGAACCCAGCCAACCTCCGGTATCCAATCCAGCGGAGGCTGTACCTTTCAATCCGGCCTTCAGTTCTAGCCAAACTTTATCGTTATCGTCCATACCTTCAATGGTGTCTTGCATTGCTTGATCGGACATAATCCCTGTCACAATTGGGTCTTTGAAGCGCTCGGGCATCTTAACTGTTTCACATGCACCCTCTATGATGTATCGTAGGGACATTAAAAATTCGTGGAATATCTCGCTACCACTGTCTCCATGGATATTGAGTGTACCAGTAAAACTGGCTTCCAAAGCTGCTTGTAACTCTACGAACCAGACGTCGACCCCTGCAGAGACTTCTACGGCTGCCGCAAGTTGCATCGATGCTCGGATTTTTCCAAACTTATTCTCTATCCCCATGCTGAGAGACGGTTTGAATGTCACCGTAATGCCAGGAGTTTTATAGAGTGGGATCGCGCCGGTCAAAGTTAACTTAAGACTGGCTTCTTCAGCAGGAACAACTGAATCCAAGAGAGAACCAGCTTTCTCAGCAAACGATTTGCCAGATTCTACTGCCCCAAGATCCGTTTGTGGAAGTTCAGGACCTTTCCCTTGCAGTTGCTGCATAACCTCGGAATTGTCGGCGGTTGTACTTGCACTCGAACTCGATGAGGAGCTTTTGTTATTGCTATTGGCGGGTAGTTGTTGAAGATCTGCTTGTGGCATTGGTCAAGACTCCGTATCAAATATGGTGGGACTGACTGTAAACGGTCGTCATACCCCATTGTGTCTTTGACGTAATGGGTTGCATGGTAGAGATGAGAAGAAAGTTGTCACTGTCGGTCAGGATGGTTTGAACACTCTTCAAGTGAAACCACTCTTCGATAGATTGTCCATCATCCATGATGGAAAGAAATGTAAGCTGGTCTGCATACAACTCAATTGTGATGATGTATGGTTTGGTAGGGTTGAATCCACCGCCTAAGATTGGCCCACAAATCTCTGGTGTGTATTTAAACAGGCTATGATCTTTCAAAGCGACCCATCCCAGTCCATTGGTGACCATTTCTATCGATATTTTGTTGAACCCAAGGGGGGAATACGCAATTTCCAACTTTTGACTAAGCCAGCCTAGGCCAGCAAAAGACGTAAACAAAAATTCATCTTCAGGGATGTCATGTGCGACAAAGTTCATGAGATTTTTAACTCCAAATGATCATCTGGTTTGACACAGTGTACCGAATTTATTCGGGAGTGTCATGTTCCGCCGCCCAAATTTTGATCCATGTGTGTAATGCTTCGGTATCTTTTAAGACATCAAATGAATTCAGACCTCCGTTGGAGACTTCTTGAAACAATGTGCGCATCGCTTGTAGGTTACTGAGTTGAGAGGTGCCTAGGCTGGGGATGTCCTCTGATGTTCGAAGCCAACTGTCCAAATCTTTTCCCAGACGGAACATCTGTTTGTGATCACTCAACGTTGACTCTGTAAGTATGGTTTGTGCTTCATGAAGCACGTAACTTTTGTAGAGCCAATAATAAAAGGTCTTGATGAAACCTTTGAAATTGAGAAAAAATCGGAGTATTCTGAATAGTTTGGTAAGGGGATAGAGCAATAAACTTGTGATACAGCCCAAACAAAAACTTCCACCTTTGCCAATAAAGTGTCGTCTTTGCTCAGGGTACTTCATGAACGGTGCAAACATTCGTCTAGCCACGACCGGTTCCAGAAACCAATCGAGGAGAGGGATTGGCGAAAAAGGCAGGACTGTGATCAACAGCGCATGCACAATGACGTGATTTTTATGGGGCTCAAACGTGGACATATTTATTGGTGACTTCTAGAACGTCTGCGAATCCCCAACAGTCCCATCAACCACGCTCCCAGTGCCAGACTCTCCCCACTAGAGCAGCCACCACACCCAGTGTTGTTAGAATCGGTAGAGGTATACCCATCAGGTGCAGAAGGGCCATCACTCGATGGTTCATTGTCATCTTCTACGTCACATGAACCTGGATCGGCTGCCATTCCCTGCCCACATATCGGAAAACGATCTTCCAGTTCGTATTTGTATTCAATGAATCGATATTGTCTTTGCTCAGTAAGATTGGATTGATACAGCATCAACTCTTCGGTGGCCTGAGCAGGTGTGTACCGAGCGTGCAAGCGGGTAAAGAAATAATCGCTGTAGTGAACCAAATCTTCATTGACTCCAAGGGTGATTAAGTCAGTGGCATCGGGCGGAGTGCCAGAACAAGGGTCACAACCACCACCACCCCAAGCGTATTCTACGGTCCATGCGCCATCTTCAGTCTCTTCGTAGCCATTGGTGAACTGTTCAGCGTAGTAGTCGCCAAAGCTTTGTTCATCGACAGGATCCCACATGCATTCATCTTCAATGCTGAACTCTTTATAAATGGAATTAGAGATTCCCACGCGCCCATTTTGATAGTCGGAAACCGCATAGATGACCAAATCCTGTGCCTCTTTGGCATTCAAGGTTCCAATGCGAATGGGGATTTGAAATGCATCAGAGGTATAGGCAAACTGAAGTGGAGAGAGTTTGTCACCAGATTCTATACCAGCATCAGCAGCGACCTTAGCCGCCAAGAAGTAGGAACCACCATCGATGTACTCCTGAAGCAAGTCTTGCGATTGGCCCGGAACTTGATAGCCATTGTCGTTTAACCAAGTAAATAGACTGCCTGATTGGGTTGCCGAGAGAATGACAATCTCAAATTCACCAACGATGTACAATGCTTCTACATTGACATCTTCAGGGTCACTTCCATTTTCAGGTACGTCTGATCCAGAGTCAAAATCCCAACCAGTATCCATTCTTTCTTCAAAATCCTCACAGGTATACGTCACCAGTCGTGGCTGCGAATAGGCATCCAGTCGATCGAACAGCTCTGGTTCTAGCACGTTCACCTTGTCTTCAGGGATGACTTCCGGAATAGGGATGACCAGTGCAAAGCTGTCAAAGTTTCCCTCTACATCATTGACGATCGTCAGCGTGGTCTGATTGTTGTCTCTAACGACAGCCAGTTGAGAATAATTGTTGTAGAACTCTGCACCCACTCTACCGACATAGGTTCCGCAGAAGGCACTGGCTGTTGGTAGTGCGAGTTGAGTCAATAATAATGTAAGCATGGGCTAGCCTCAATATGGTGTTCTGGTTTTGTCCAGTATACTGCATATACCGATTGAAGAGTATATTTTGCTGATCAAATGTCTGATTTTTTAGTATCAGAACGTCTGCTATAGCCATTCTACTGTGCTACTTTAGCAATCAACAAAGGCGATATGGAGTTGTTATGGGACTGATGCGTGTTTTGATTTGTTTGATCTGTCCACCTTTAGCAGTATTGGATAAAGGCTGTGGGTCTATTCTAATCGTAGCCATTTTGACGGGTGCTGGATGGATTCCAGGAACCATTGCGGCATTGGTGATTTGCAACAGTTCCGACGACTGAAGGCTTACTTTGCTGGGATTGCTTCGGAGGGTTGTCTACGAAGTTGCCATTTCGCGATGATGACGTACATTGTTGGCACCAGAACGAGCGTTACGACTGAGGATATGAGTAGACCTCCGAGAGCTGTTTTACCCATTGGACCCCACAACTGTTCACCTTCACCAGTGGTGAGTGCCAGTGGAAGCATACCACCAGCAGTCGTGAGGGACGTGATGAGAACGGGACGCAATCGTCGACCTCCCGCCATTTTAATCGCTTCGATCAGTTCCATACCTCTTCCTCGAAGCAATTTGATGTAATCGATAAGCACAATGGCATTGTTCACAACGACCCCAATCAAAATGATGAGTCCAAGAAATGACGTGACAGAGAGGTTGGTACCACTGATTAGCAGCGCCAAAAATGCTCCGGTAGCAGCGAATGGTACAGAGAACATGATCACAAATGGATCGGTCCAAGATTCAAACTGTGCAACCATCACCAGATAGACCAATATGAGACCCATACCCATTAAAAGCCCCATATCTCCAAAACTTTCACGCTGATCTTTAATGGCGCCACCGATAGCCCAAGTTACGCCCTCTGGTAAATCCGTTTCCGCTAGCATTTTTTCTACAGCAGCCGCTGCGTCCCCAAGGGCAATACCAGACAACTCTGTAGAAATGGTGAGCATACGAGATTTGTTCTTGCGTTGGATCTGCAATGGGGCTTCACCTTCTGCTTGAGTAGCAATAGAACCCAAAGTGGTGATCATGCCATTTTGTGCTCGAATAGGAACTTGTTTCCAAGATTGTGGTGCAGATCGGTCTTCTTTTCGAAATTGTAGAGAGACATCATAATTTCGATTGTCCTTACTGAGTCTAGATATGGGAGAACCATTCAATGCTAGACGCAATTCCTGTCCTGCCATGGCCATCGGGATTCCCATTTGAGTGCTTTGATTTTGCAACATGTTGATTTGCAATTCTGGTTGTGTTTCCAGTAGGTCGGCTGCAATATTGATCAGTCCATTGATCTGTGCCATCCCGTCTTGCACTTGATTGGAGGCCCGTTCAAGTTCGTCGAGATCATTTCCAAAGAGTTCTACTACAATTGGCTTTGTGGCTCCAAGAGCACCAGCACCAGAACCATCACGGCTCATCTCCAAATTGAGTACTTCAGGTGGTCTTTGTACGGTGGCAAGGATGTGATCCCCAATCTGCTGATCGCTCCGTTCTCGATCGTTGGCTCTCAATAGACTGGCCCGAATTCGAGCGATGTTGGAACCTTCCTTTTCCCCCATGCCTCCATTGGCCGAGGTGCCCACACGTACAGACACAAGACTAACCTCTGCTTGTTTTCGAAGTTCGTTGACATAAACATCGGCGACATCAAGGGTTTTCTCTTTACTGGTTCCAACGGGAAGTTCTAATGTATACGCCAGTTGTCCTTGGTCGTCTTTTGGCAAGAAGTCTGTTCCCAACAGTCCAAGCAATACGACTGTTATAATCGCAATCCCAATGGCGGAAATGAGTGTGAACCATGGCTTTGCAATCGAGGCGGTCAGAGCACTCACATAGCGCTTTTCCCACCATTTTAACTCAACGTCCTCTTCGTTTACCACTTCATTACCAGACGGTTTGATGAATCGAGCGGAGAGGGTTGGAGTTGCAGTCAGGGCTACAAAGAGCGACGCGCAGATGGTTACGATCATCACTACGGCCAGTTGTGCGAACATTTGCCCGACGATACCTGCGATAAACATCATCGGCGCAAAGATGACTAGAGTTGTAGTTGTAGAAGCCATCAGAGCCCCTCCAACTTCAGCGGCTCCCTCATGGGCTGCTTGAAAGCGATCCATTCCTTCATCGATCTTTCTTGAGATGTTTTCAAGTGCGACCACACCATTGTCGACAACCATGCCCACCGATAGAGAGAGCGCAATTAGAGTGACCGAATTCAAGGTGAATCCAAGCGCATACACCGCTAGGAACGTCACGATGATCGACAATGGAATCGCACTTGCAATGATGAGGGTTGGTCCCAGGCGTCTTAAGAATAGGAAGACGATCAAAGACACGAGAGCTCCACCTGTAAGAGCAGTGTTGGTAAGATTGGTGATGGTGCCTTCAATGAACACGGCTCCCGATTCCATGACTTGAATTTCTGTTCCGGCGGGGAGGCGTTGCTTTGCCTGTTCAAAGATATCATTGGCCTTGTTTGCGACCTCGAGAACATTGGCATCACTGGTTTTTCGGATGTATCCCAGTATCGTTGTGTTGCCATTTACATAGGCGAGTTCTGTTTCATCTTTCAAATCGAGGTGAATGTCGGCCAAGTCTCTCAAGAGAACCATTCCGTTTCCGATGGGGGACTTCATCAAGGGAAGTTTTCGAAGGGCATCGATGCTCTTTTGTTCTCCCGTCATTCGTATAGAGAACCGCAAGTCTTCGACCGTTAAGTCTCCCGCGGGGATGTTCATGTTGTTCGCTTGAATTAGCCCGGCCAATTCACTCATCGTCAGTCCATGTGCGAGCAATCGATCTTGATGCACATCAATGCGTACGATTTGATCTGGAGCATTGGATAGCATGACAGATCCGACCCCAGGAACACGACGCAAAGGATTGATCAGGGCATCTTCCACTTCATTTTTAAGAAGTCGGACATCGGACCCTCGTGTTGTGATGGCAAAGGTTACGATCGGCATCTGTCCCATGTCGAACTTTAGGACCTGTGGAGAGTCTGCATCTGTCGGAAGTGTTCGCTTTAGCCCTTCAAGATTTTGTCGAACATCGTTGGCAGCGACTTCAATATCGGCTTTTGAAGTGAATATGAGCGTCACTAGGGAGAGATTTTCCCGGCTTGTCGATGCGAGTTCTTTCAGATTGGCGATGGCGCCCAGTGAATCCTCTAGAGGCTTCGATATTTTGTCTTCCACGTCAAGCGCACTGGCACCAGGATAGGCTGTGACCACAGTAACTACAGGGACTTCCATGTCAGGAAGCAGATCAATGGGAAGTTTGCTGTAGCTATAGGAGCCAAACAAAAATAGAATGAGGTAAATGACCGTGACTAAGGCCGGTCGATGTACAAGGGTTTTGATCCACGTCATTGATTACTCTCCCAGGACCAATACTTCTGCGCCGTCTTGTAAGCGGTTGTGACCAGCGATTAAAATCTTGTCTCCATTGGATATACCTGAGAAGACAGGGACATAGTCTGTTTCTGATCTTCCATATTGAACGGTTCGTTTTTCCACCGTGTCACCCTTTAAGATAAAGACATCTGCGGATTGGCTTTGCCGATTCAGTAGGGCCTGTCTTGGAATAGCCATCGCATTTTGATTGAGTTCCAAATGCAGGGTTGCGGATTGATGGTGCTTTAAAGCATATTGGTCATTGTTGAGGGTGGCTTCTACCAAAACGGTTTTGACTATGGGATCGACGGCTTGATTGATTCTAGAGAGTTGAATGGAAATGGACTCATGACTGCCGGGGATTTGGAGTGAGCCAGTTTGATTTGGCGATAAGGACGCGGCGTCTGTTTCACCAATGCTGGCTTGGATTCTGACTGCGCTTAAGTCAACGATTTGTAGTGGGGGACGAGTGGCAGGACCCCCCATCATTTCCCCGACCTCAATGTTTCGTTCTACGATAATTCCGGCAAAAGGGGCTTTAAGTTTTGTACCCTGTAAACGACTGGTGGCGATGTCGAGTCCTGCTTGGGCTCTAGTAGCCTGACCTTTGGCCAGCTGCGCTCCAATGTCGACTTCCTCCCATTGATTTTGCGTGACGGCCTCTTCATCTAGAAGTGCTTTAAACCGAATAGCGGATGTGGCAGCCTGTTTAGCCTGAATCTGCGCCAACTCATAGGCTGCATTGGCCTCGGTATAACCTGCTAAATAATCACTGCTTTCAATCGTCATCAGCACATCGCCAGCCTTGACCGCATCTCCGATTTGCACGTTGACAGATTCAATGCGCCCTTGGGCTTTGGGCGCCAAGATGGCAGAGCGTTCAGCAAACACGGTCGCCGGTAGAGACAGAGTCCGAACAAAGGTTTGTTCTTCGACGGATTCTACACGAACACTGGGTCGTAAATCCACAGCTGTAACTGGTTCTTCGATGGCCTCAGAGTCTTCCGATTGACAGGCTAAAAACCCAAGAACGAAAAATGTAAACATGGTTGTACCTTAGATGGTGGTGACAAAATATCTTTTAAATATTAGGTGTTTGGTTTGTTTTAATCAAAGTATACGGTCCTTGAGTCTAGTGACTGTTGGTACTTTGCCTGCGCCAATAGATTCTGGTGTTTACTCCGAAGAAGGGCGATTTGGGCTTCTGAAAATTCGGATTCAGCATCTAAGAGATCCGTCGTGGTGATCTGATGGGCACTGAATTGGGATTGGGCTTGCTTCAGCTTGATCTGTTCAATTTCGACTTTGTCTTTGGCCAGTTCAATCTGTTCAGATGAGTACTGCCACTGCTGTTTCAATTGTGCTTGCTGAATGGTGAGTGCTTCCTCTTGAATTTTGAGACCTTGCTCAGCCATCGTCACATCCATTTGTCGCTGCTTATAAGTCATCCATTTGTGCCCCCAGCCCAATTGTCCTTGAATGCTGAGACCAAGATACTGTTGAGATGTTGGCGTGAAGGGGCCTTGTCCTTGAGCCGCAGTGGCGGCTCCCATTAGAGCAATGGTTGGGATTAGATCTCCCATAGCGGCTTGTGCCCCGTCTTGAGCAGCTTGATATTGATGCGTGGCGATGCGGTGGGTGAGGTTGGATTGAAGAGAGACCTCTTGCGGTAGTGAAATGTTTTCTGGTAGTACTTCGGGTTCGAAGTCGGTTTCCAAATCCAGAAGGAGTTCCATTTGCTTGCACAGCAGGGCAAACCCTTGGTCCAATTGAGTGAGTCCCAGTTTTGTTTGGCGAATGGCATGAGACAGTTCTTTCGCCTGAACAGGATGGGCGAACCCTTGAGCAACGAATGCCTTCACAGAACGTTCATGATTGGACAGTCGATGGAGGGTATCGTTTAAGATGTCTCGTTGTGACTGCATCTCCAACGTTTGTAAGTAGATTTCGAGTACGGAGAGTTCTATGCGCTGACGCGTCTGTTCGACCTCGAGGTCTTTGACCTCTTGCATGTGCTGAGAAGCAGAGTGTCCTTCGATGATGCTGTAGAGGGCAGAAATTGGAATGGCGACTTGGATAGAACCATCGAAAATGCGTTCATCTCGCACTCTTAGTGGTTCTGAAAAGGAGGCACACAGATCTCCAAAGCCAAAGGCGTCAAAACTGCTACAATCAACATCTTCGCTTCCATCTCCAATAATGTAAGAATCTAGAGGCTCACCAAAATCCAGCCAAGAACCAGAGGCTTGGACATTCACAAGGTTGGTGAGGACTTTCAATCGCTCTAGATTGGATTGGTCCGCCTGTAATCGGGCAATTTGCACTTCGGGATTTTGTGTGGCGACCATCTCCAAACTCTCTTGTAAAGACAAAGGTTCCGCCATCAATGTATTCATGCCCAGTAAAATGGAGATCATTTGAAGTATTCCTTAAAAGGTGTTGTCACGATGAATGTGCCATTGTGCGACGCTGAGTCCTATACCAGTACCAAGAGCGGCTCCGACAAGTGTGTCACTGATGTGGTGTTTACCATATCGAACTCTAGAATATCCGGTAAGACCTGTTAATACCGAAGCAAGAGCATAACTGACGATGTCAATGGTTGGATCATCATAGTGGGCTGCAATCATAGCGGCAGAGGTAAAGTAAGTGGCGGCTGCGTTGGAGGTGTGTCCACTGGGAAAACTCTTGTATGTATCGTTGTCTTGACGGAGTGCGATCATTTCGTCAGAACTATAGACATCTGGGTATTTCTGTTCAAAAGCCTTTGATGTGTAGGGCCTCGGTCTCGCCACCAATCGTTTGGTCAGTTCTGTGACGGCTGCGTTCACTGCGACCGATTGAGCGACAGGCATGGCTGGTGACAGAGAGCCCTGGGTTTCCAAGCCCCATATGCCTACTGACGCCAGTGTGAGTACCGGCAGATTGAATCCATAGTTGGCATAGGGCGTACCGAGAAAATCACTGGCCGTCTTCCATTGCGGGTTCCATTGTGGTTCGTGCCATGCGTCAATGCCTGTGGGTAGAGAGCGTGGGGTGTCAATGGTGATAGGGACTTGATGAGCGCCCAAGTATCCCAAAGCTCCCAGTCCAAGTAGGGTAATGTCGAGAGACAATGTGGTTGGAGGAGTGTCTTCGATTGATTCGACAGCTGCTACAGGCTGTACCAAATATGAAATCAGTAAAGTGGTGAACATCGTAAAATACCTTAGTCAAAATAAGGATATGATGACATGGGTGGTCTGAACTACTTTCACTTGCCACTTGGAAAGTGAATGGTTATTTAAGAATAACATTACAAAATAAAATGACAAGTAATAACATTTCATCTAGTAGGAAAAGCAAGCAGGTTGATGTACACGTAGGTAAAAGATTAAAACAACGCCGTATGTTATTAGGCCTAACTCAAATGGAATTGGCTAATAGGCTAGGAATTTCATTTCAACAAATATTACTTATGTTGGTGGATCCGGAGGAATAAGCTTTGCATTAGATGGTAATTCATTTGGAGTACTTGATATATATAAGAAACGACTTGAACCGTATGTACCATTTCCACATTTTTC
>CALDQI010000358.1:0-5701 GCA_937911635.1 uncultured Pseudomonadota bacterium
TGATAATCATTGCAGAGCCTAGTGTATCGATTGATCATTCGCTGGATATTTTTCGTCGATGATGAGTTCACACCCATAGCCTTAATACGCAGCCGTATTCTTTCGAGCATATCGGACTTTGGATGATTGAGATAAAAAGTTTCTGCAATCATCAACAGAGAGATGTTGTCTGGCCTTAGAGACAATCCCTTTTCAAGATACAACTCCGCCTCCTCAGGCCACTCAAACAGTCCTGCGGCGATGGTGTGACAGAGTGTAGGTGTGTTGCATATTGGTAGAAGGTATTGGTGATGAACGCTGCGTACTTTGGGGCTTTGATTCTTTAAATTTTGAATCCAATATGTTGTGAACTGTAGTGGGTTGTCCTCTTTACACTTCGAGAGATCATAAATCTTTGTCACTATACTTTCATGGTATGTTGTGATGCAATCTGGAACAGTGGTCAGCAGATTGAGCATCAAAGATAAAAATTGGTGTTCTTCTCTTTTGAAAAGCTCTCCCGTTTTGATCTCATCCATAAATTGCTCGAAGATTGCATGATCTGCCTCTGTTACACCTCCGGAACAGCGAGAGCGATGGATCGCCGCCAAGAGACTGAACTTCAATGAATCATTTCGATGATGTGTGAATTCAAAGTTTGGCAGTTTGGCGAAGTTTTCACATAGTTTTTCATACACTGTCAGATTGGAATAGAGGGGGTGTTTACGAAAAGTTCGCTCCAAATGCCATGCAAGTTGTCGATCGATATCTTTGAGAACTTGTTGCCGAATCCATACTTCAAATGGTTCTGCCTTTACCCATTTCGGAAGGTCATCTCCATCCCAATGTGTGTGTGGTTTGGTATGACCAGTACTGTATTTTTTGATCGAGTGATTGTCTTTGATTTCGGCCATTTCTTCATCAAAATTGACAAGAACACCATAGTTGTAGTAGCCATCATCTTTTAGACCAAAAATAAACCAGTTGGTTTTGTTCGGAACAGCAAACAATTGATAGGGTTGTCCCTCTAGTGTAAATGCCAGATCGGCTAGAAAGGTTGGTAACGGTTGGGTTGTCATGATGAAACTCCATGGATGGGTTGTACAGTGACTGTGTACAATTATTTCATCGACAGGCCTTTTAAAACTTTAAGGTTGATGTCGGTTAGCGTTTGTGACTGGCCCGATTTATCATCCACTGTATGGTTGGATGGTCCGTTTGTTCTTTGATTGTGTCGACTGGGAACCGTCGCTGTATCAGAGCTGCCACCATCGCAAACTGAAGATCCACTGACTCATCTTTGGAGTATGGTCTCGTTTCCAATGAGAGATAGAGTTTGACTGGATGCTGGGCTCGGCCTTGCTGAACCCAGTAATTGTTCATTTCCTCGTCTTGTTTTAGAGTATGTGTACTGATGGTGGATTGCGCTTCTTGAAACAGATCTATCCAATGGCTCAGGGAATTGTCGACTTTGCTTTGAGTACTCAGAAATATGAGTGTTTGGACAGAGTGTTTGTCCCAATACGGGATGAATCTATTGAATGGACTTTGGCGTGCTTTCATCGTGAGGTAGTACTCTTGAAGGAACGTAGATTGTTGTTTGGAGACCTTGTTCTCTATGATGGCTAATAAATCGGGTGGCGCCTGAAATGTTCTTGCTGCATTTTCGATGATGTGGGCATGGCAGTGTTCAAGATAGGCTGTTGTATTCTCGCAGAACGTGAACGCGATTTCTAGAGAGTCCGGTCGATCTTGTTTGGCGATTTGTTCAGCTGTTTGAAAGAAACATTCTTCCAAAGCTTGAGTATCTGGAAGGGATTCGCAAATTGTTGCGGCCTGTTTAATCCTTCCATATTTGGCTTCTTGAATGGCTGTGGTCGTCAAACACCAAACATCGTTGTCATCACAACCATCGACTTTCGTTCGTGTTGTTTGGACGGTACTTTGCGTGGCAATTGGGATGTCCCAAATATGGGAACGACTCAACATTTGCATACAGTAGTCTTGGTGGTGTTCGTTCAGTGTCTGACAGAGTCTTGGACTGTGCTCGGCGTTGGGGTTGGACAGGATTTTTCGGACAACATAGAGTCTTTCCATGTCCGATAACTCTGTCATCTTCAGAGTGAATTGGTTCTGACTTCGCTTCCACCTTTTGACAAGATCATCCAACTCAGATTGTGGATTGGATTTTGTATGGGGGCCTGAAGAGTCTGAGCCGTTTGAGCAGCTCAGAATACTCAGTCCCAACATGCCCAACGCCAATATGAAAGACACGAAGTTCATACGAATCTCGTAACGGTTGCAATTAATCTTGCACAAATCCAATGTCTTTCATGCACTGTACCATTTTATCAAAGGTGCGTTCGATGTCATGGTCAAGCCCAATCGAGAAACGAATCAGACCTGGGGAGAGACCCATGGTCTTTTGTTCTTCTTCTGGAATCTCTGAAGAGGTGCTGGCACCAGATACACTGAATAGGGTGCGATAGTATCCAAGACTGACAGCCAAGTACCCAATGTTGTCGTTCTGCATGGCTTCCAAGAGTTTGTAAGCCGTTGTCATATCTCCCACATCCAAGGTCAACATACCACCAAACCCAAACTCTGGATTTGCCATATTGGCAAATAGTTCATGCTGAGGATGGCTCTCTAAACCAGGGTAGAGTACACGAAGGCCCATTTCTTCGAATCGATGTGCCAAGTAATTGGCATTGTACGAGTGCTGTCTCATTCGCACGTGTAAGGTGTGCATGTTCTTCAAGATACCCGCGGCTCGCAAGGAGTCCATAGTGGGCCCCAACAACATTGCGGCTCCGTGGTTTACATCGATCAAACTGAGGACAAATTCCTTAGTGCCGCATACTGCACCACCTACTGTATCCGAAGCTCCGTTGATGAACTTAGTCAAGGAGTGGATGACGATGTCAGCCCCCATTTCCTTGGGCGAGAAGATCATTGGGGTGAAGGTATTGTCGACGACCAGGATCAGGTTGTGTTCCTTAGCAAGTTTCGACATTTCTCGAATATCTGCAACTTCCAAAAGTGGATTGCTGAGCACTTCACAGTAGAGTACTTTCGTATCGTCTGTGATCGCTGCTCGAACGGCGTCTAGATTGTTGGTGTCCACAAAACTGGTCGTCACATTGTATCGTGGTAGGAAATGCTTCATGAAGGCATATGTTCCTCCGTAGATGGTGCGAGAACTGACAATGTGATCGCCTGAGCCACAGAGTTGCATCAGAACAGCGGAGATGGCCCCCATACCCGAGGCTGTCACTTGAGCGAATTCGGTATTTTCAAGTTTCGCTAGGGCTTGACCCAAATAGGACGCTGATGGATTGAGGTGTCGAGAATAGAGGTAGCAGCCTTCACGTTCCCCTCCAAAGACCTCCTCCATCGTTCGTCCGGCAAGATAGGTGTAGGTAGAAGAGTCTGTGATAGATGGATTGACCCCACCAAATTCTCCAAAAACTTGAAGGTCTTGAACGGCGTTGGCTGGGTTGAATGGCTTATCTGACATGGTAGGCTCCTTTGCTGTCTGAACTAGATAACAAATCCATGTAAATACCTCAAAAGCGTCATATTGCATGGTACAAGTAAAATTCAAAAAATCATTGGTAAACTTGGTATACTTGGGGGCAAAATCTATCAACAAAAGATACTGTTGATGTTCACCAAAATATTTACATATCTAGAGAATAAATTGCCTGTCTACGATGAGGCTGATCGAGTCAAATGGGATCTATTCATTTCCATTTTAATTTTGATTGCGGTGGTAATCGGTTGGAATAAAAATATTTATTCAATTGTGTCGGAACTACAAACCGATTCGCCTTTCAAGAAGTATCCGTACACTGATGAGGACAGATCCTCTCTGCAGTTGCAAGTCGAAGATGCTGAGAGGATACATGCATCTGTTCAAAAGGGTGTGTGGTGATCGGACGAATTTGGTGATTGAAGAGCATACATTCAGTCTCTTTATGTTGAGACGTTATTGAAAGAGTATCAAGTCGTATTCAAAGAAATGAAGGTCCTCGAGTCGCAATGTTTTCTGTGTCTTACCCATTCACTTTTGAAAGACAGTTTTCGAGATCTCGCAAGACGACATTGTATCGGGTGAGCAATAGTTTATTCTGGTTGGTGTTTATTGTGGTAGTCGGTTATTCCATCAATGTTGTTATGTTCAGGACTAGAATCGTTGCGACACTTTCCTAAGATACTAGCACTTGAACTGGATAATTTTGACGAATAGAACGGTGAACAGATTATTTGTCAACAATGATGAGGCGTAGATTTTAGAATACAACGCAGTTCTAATACAAAGTAGTTTTATGGGGATTGGGTTTCAAGGATATATTGATTGGAAGTAAACCAATTGTACAACAACGGGTCGATTCTATTGAGTGCTTCTGGATCCAATTTGAAAAGTGCATAGGACTCTGCAAAGGCCTCATGTATTGAAGTGTCACCATAAACCGTGGGACCTTTGGTAAAGGTACGATTTCGTTGAAAAGCCTCAATAATAGGACCCGGTCGAGTAATAGGGTGTGCGCGTAGCTGTGTGATCTCTTGTTGCAGATGTTCAAGACGACTTCGTTGTCCAGATTGTCCGGAGTTGACTCTACGAACCAACTCATTGTATTCATCAATCGTTGAATTGAGGATCCGTTGATATTGAACAATGGGTCGATTGGCCAATAAATGACCCACTTCATGAATGATGACATGGTGAGCGGTAGACTTCGGGTGATCTATGGTTCCAACAAACCCATCTTCGAGATCTCGAAAACCTGAATCGAAAATCGTGATGGTTTGTTCTCCCTCTTCGAACGTATACAATCCAGATTCACTTCCGCTTGGTGAACGGACTTCGCGTTTGAATAGAGTGTCTTTAAGCAATAGTGCTTCTTGAGTCGACAGAAAATCTAACGCATCACCCAATATATTCACTTGTTCTCGAGACCACCTCGAGCTTCCATCCTCGATATCCCGCAACTGAAAGTGGTTCGTCAGTTTGGATTTGTTTTGATTGCGATAGCGAATGGGATTTCGAGTTGATTTGCCAATGCGAACAGTACCATTTGGTTCTACAAGTGTAGAAACTAGAAGTTGTTTTCCATTGGAAGCATGCGCAATGAAATCCCTCTCTGCAAAAGTCGTATCGGATTCCTGCATTTGCATTGTCAACCAAAGTGCATGTGCCTGTGCCCAGTCGATAGAATCTTCGTCCAATGTAGATCCAGACTCGGACACAATGTGAAGGTTGACCTCAGAGGCTCTCTGCAGGATGTGACGGATGTGCCCTTCTTTACGTTTTAGATCAAAGGGTGAAGAGTCGATTCTTGTAGTGTCGTAATATCGCAGAACCCCATCATGTTGCACAATGTTTGATGGTGTAATCGGTGTGTCTGATTGTGATGGTCGCACAGAGGGTACCGGCGATGGATCCGTTTGACCCGAGGTGGATATTGGGATTTCTTTCGCTGGAAAGGTGGTGCGAGTGGATACACTGAGGTTCGGCACTACCTTCGGCTTACAATACCCAAGAGAGGCTGTCACATAGAACACGAAGCTCATTGCGATCCCGATAAAAATCCCTGTTGGTAAACATCCACTTTGGTTCATATCGATCCTATTCTGTCGAAGTATTTCTTTGTCATGCACTAGATGTCCAATTACAATATCATGTTTTGCTGAGATGTATCCTTGTTTGAGGTGAGTA
>CALDQI010000359.1:0-5643 GCA_937911635.1 uncultured Pseudomonadota bacterium
GGAAGAGGGCACCGTTTTGAGCGACGGCGTGCCTCAAGCAATCTATTCGCATTCAAATTGCTCATCGCTAACCAGTCCAAATGACATCCTGTGCAGTGGTCAATCTGGCGAGCATTATGCTTGGCTAGATGTGTATCGATGGGATCCCAAAACTGGTACTGTCGATTTTCAATCTCTCACCACGACGCCCGGAGACCGTATTTGTGAAGGCACCGGTACATGGGACGCAGCCACACAGACCTTGTCCATCGATGCCGTCGTTCGAGGAACATATGGTGATCAGCAGGGGTTTCGGTTGACGAGGGTACTCTCGCAAGATGGGTCGCAGCTAGAGTATTACACGACACTATCGGGTAAAGAAGTCCGTACACTCGAAGTCCAGTCCAGCGCGCATCAGGGTGTTGAAATCGATTTCAAACTTCCGTATGACCTGCTCCAGGGGTCCTACAAGTCTTGGCTTAAAATCTCCATAGACCCTCAGCAAGGTGTTATGCGAGGATGCAGGGCAGAGCAACAGGATGCGGAGTGCGAGATGCAATTGGTACCCCTGATGCAATCAGATCTTCAGCAGTATTACATGTTCAAAGAGCATTTGTTTCCCTTGAAAGAATGCTCCAGTATTGCCCCACATGCCCACGATATCATAGCAGAGGTTCGCTTGAAGAATCAAACCTACAAGAACACCTTTTATTACAATCCAAACGGTATGGAGCACCATCATGCAGACGATGCCTGTCCGCAGGTCTCTGAAATCGCCAAATGGGCGTATCGCATCTGGGACGAACGCAAACCTGCTGATTTGGATTGAGTTTTTTGTAGAGCCGAAATGCTCAGATGAATGGGAAAGCGAACGGGCTTTGTTTTCCGAGTATCCGTTATTGAGAACATAGGCTGCATACCTTAGGATTGCACTTGTACCTGTATGCGTTAGATTCGGTACTAAGATATCCACACGGAAGTTACTATGACTGAATTAGAACCACAAAACAATGAACGTATAGATCAAGCGGGTGCGGTTGCCAGTACACTATGTGCCATCCATTGTGCCATCTGCGCCTTGTTGCCAGCCGCTTTCGGAGCGTTAGGGCTGGGCATGTTGCTGAGCCAAACTGCTGAGTGGGTGTTTACGATCGTTGCAGTGTCCATTGCTTTTGGTGCTCTTGTGTTGAGTTGGCGTCAGCATCGATCGGTAGCGGTAGCAAGTTTACTCGGTGTGGGAATTGTCGGACTACTCGCTTCGCGAGTACTGGAGATGGGTTCGGATCATCACCACCACGGCGATCATCACGGTGAGGAGACTCATGAAGAAGCCGCGCATGCCGAACATGATCATCACGATTCAAAGCACCATGCAGACAAGCATGGAGCCCATCATGATGAAGGGAATGATGAAGGGCATGATGCACATGATCACGACGGTCATTCATCAGAGAAGCACCACGATGGTCACAAAGATGGTCACAAAGAAGACAACCATGATGAGCATCATGATGCTCACGAAGGTGAAGAGGATGGTCATGATGATGACAATCACACTTTGGGTGCATCAGTTGGGATTGCCGGTGGGATGTTTCTCCTCTTTGGGCACATTCTCAATATTGGAGCCAGTCGCAAACGCAATCCAGTCTGTGCAGAAGAGTGCTGTGATTGATGTAGTTCCACTTTGGGACACCACTGTCAAACTACTGATAGACACTAATTGACGTGTAAATAAAACCTCAGAGTCTCAGTTCGCTTGATAGGAAAGAACTCTACCTGAGAACTTGTATTCACCTACCCATAGTCGTTCGCCATCAACATCCAATCGAAGAGGCCAGAACAATCCGCTTTTGGTCTTGTCTGGATCTGTATCCTCCATAGTTTCTGCACCCAGAATGGCATCGGGGTCATCTCCAGCAATCGCAGTGTCCAGGTCTTGCCAAGCCAGCACTCGATTCTGACTGAGATCGGAGATGAATACCTGTCCATCTTTGATGATGCCGTGCCCAATCATTTGCGGTCGATCGGAGGTTCGGATTTCTTCAAACGCACCATCTTCAGACAGCTTGGATACCCTTACGAAGGTAAATGCATTCATGCCACTGATGGAGAGATGTTTCCCATCAGAATAGAGTATGCCGTCAAATATATCCAACTCTCTTGAAAATTTGGGTTCCTCTCCTTCTACTGGAATGTCCTTCCAAACGTGCAGAGTGCCAATTCCATCGAGGATATAGAAATACTTATTGTCATAGGCAATACTTTGTAGATTGCCGCCATCAATAGAGCCAACGGTATTGCGGAAGGTTTTGTCTGCGGGAGATCCATCACAGGGCGTCCCGTTCTCCCAGATTTTGAGCCCATCCCATTTTCCTCCAACGACAATGGTTCCATCGTGTTCAGTAAGCGCAATGATTTCATCTTTGATGTCGATGACTTGATCCGGAGCCTGACCACTGTACTGAGGTGTCTCATCCCAGCAAAGCAGACGGGTGTTCATCCCATCACCGATGATCAATCCGCCTGACTCAAGTGATAGGGGAATGCCGTTGCTGATGAAATGATTGTCTTTGAGGGTGTTGGTCTGCATATCTGGTGCACCAATGACGAAGTCTGGGGTACTGTTTGGGCTGGTGGGCGGCTGATGGAACCCAATGATGCGATTGGTGTTGTAGTCGGAGACATAGACTGTATCTCCGGTGACTGCGATTGTGGACCCATCCCCACCACGAAGCTCCCAATCTTCGCCGCTGATGGTGTATGCGGAAGCCGTATTCCCACTTTGCGGAATGCCATCCCAAACGTGGATACCATCGCCAATCATCATCAAATCACCATTTGAACTGACATCCCCACTCATCCATACAAAGGGTGTCTCTTCAGTCAAAAAACAATCGTGAGGCTGTTCCAATTCAGTCGGGAATGTATTCCACAGCCAATTGCCGCTTTGAGATGACTGACCTTGGGCATTGTGGTCCCCAATGATGAGGAAACTCTGGCCGTCTGTTGTGATGCTTCGCGGTGTTCCCATCTCTCGATTCGCAGAGAGTACAATGTCTGCCGGCTGGTCTGAAGAGGTGGGGAAACTGTTCCAAATCAGGACCCATCCTCCAAAGCGGATGTCTCCATTGGCAGAACCGCTTGATGTACTGGCTACAATCAGTTTCTCACCATCGGTCCATACACCCCACGGCCAGGCAAACTGATTGACATTCGGTATCACATCCGGGCTGTCGTCATAGTCTGTACTGGTCAAAATCAGGTCTGGACTGGAGGCATTGGTGCTTGGTAGCTCATTCCAAATCAGTATGCGATGGTTGTAGGTGTCGGCGATAACGTACTTGCCACCTCCGGCAGCGACATCAGCTGGCCATTTGAGTTCTGTTTCCGACTCTCCAGAGTTGTTGGTGTCAAAGTTCTGCTGTCCAAAGACAATGGTTGGTTCCGTATTCGCAGTGGGTAGTTCGTCCCACATCAGCACCCGATTGTTGTTTCCATCCGCCATCATCAGCACTGTTCCATCGGTTGCAATGCCTTTTGGATGGTTGAACAGTAGGGGACCACCACTTTGATTGAATCCCAGTTCGCCCAAAAGAAGGTCTGCCTCTTGACCTGTTTCGAAGAACGGTTGTTGACAACCCGTATTAATGAATAGAGTAGCAAATAATAGGGTTAGCCGATAACGCATTATGATTGCCAGATTAGAGGTGTATTCTAATTCTTAGCACGAAATGGGTAGGTGACGCGTGTGTAAATACTATTGGTGATAGTCTTTGCCCCCAATGAAAATTAGGCTACGACAGAACTATCAACAGAGTTCTGAACACAGGAGGTTCTCATGTGGACGCTCGTATTATCTCTATTTCTCGCAACATCGGAGGCAGGTGTGCCGGATAACATGACACTCACCGGATTGAATGGTGACAAGATTGCAGCCAAAGAGTTTGAAGGAAAGGCGATTCTCTTCGTCAACGTAGCCAGCAGATGCGGATATACATCTCAGTATGAAGGGTTGCAGTCTCTCTATGAACAGTACAAGGATAAGGGACTGGTCATCGTTGGGGTTCCGTGCAATCAGTTTGGCGGACAAGAGCCGGGTACAGCAACTGAGATCCAAACCTTCTGCAAGGCAAACTATGGTGTGACGTTTCCGCTATTGGAAAAGCAAGATGTGAACGGTAAGAATCGTTCGAAGCTGTACCAGAGTTTGGTGTCGTCTGACAAAGGCGGCGGAAAGAACGTGCGCTGGAACTTTGAGAAGTTTCTAGTGGATACAGATGGCAACGTCGTTGGGCGATACGGCTCTGGCGTCAAGCCAAATTCAACAGAGTTAAAAACAGCAATTGATGCAGCATTGAGGTGAATTATGTTTGGTTGGTTTAAAAAAGATCCAGTGGCAAAACTCCAAAAGGAGATAGCGAAGAAGTATGAGCAGTCAGTTCAACTGCAGCGCAATGGGGATCTAGAAGGGTATGGACGAATCATGAAAGAGATTGAGGATCTAGAAAAGGAGCTTCAAGCACTTTCCGAGAGTTAGTTTCTAAGAGATAATCACAGTTCCTTTGTCTGAATCGTGACCCGTTGTCGTCCCCATATTGTATGATGGTATAAACATTTGGTGTGGAGGTTCGCATGATGTGGTTGTTGGTTGCTGGTTTGGGTCTTGTACAGGCGGATACGGGTATACCGGATCCGGTGTTTATGGTCGAGAAGTCTACGGCATCGGCGAAAGGTTGGCAGATTGAGCGCGTAACCGGATGCTATGGTGATGTAAAAGAAGCCCGCGGCAACGTCCAAGCGAGTAAGGGGCTCTTGTCGTATCCTCAGTATCAGGATTCGTCCTATACCAAAGGAGTGTTTGAGCTGACCAAACCGACCTGTGTATTGGGTGATCAACCGGAAGACAAGGCGACATTTGACGAATACATTCAAGACTATCAATGGTACGTGTACGCATCATTTGACTGCAATTGTGGGAGCTGTTATTTGCCCGACCCTGTCAAGGGGGATGGATACGGAGAGGAAATTGATGAAGGCGATGTCGATCAGTACATCACTGAGAGGCACAAGAAAGAGTATGAACAATACAAGGAAGCCCGAATCAAAGAGATTGCGGCCAATAAAACCCAGTATGATTTGTATTCTGTAGAGTACGATGCTTGGACCAAGCAGTTCAAAGCAGAGATTCACGATGAGTCCGTTCGCATCTCGATTACTCCAGAGGAAGATTTGGCTGGTGGTGTCGCGACGTTGTTTCGTTATAGATGGGAAGAGGCTTTCTTTTGTGGTGATTCACAGGGAGCCCAAAGATTCATATTGGATCATCGAGAGGTGACCCTTCCGGATGTTGCCAAGGGGCAAACGGTACATATCTGGCTACACAACGTAGACAGTCAACTGACTTGGGGCGCTGTGTTGAACGGAAAAGAAACCGCGGATGATCTGATGCAGCCGCTGCGTCAAGATCCGACACAACTCATGGAGCAAGGTGTGATCAAAGATGATCTCTACAACTTGCCATCGTCTTGGGATGGTCGATCAATTCAACTCAAGCCAGGTTCATCGTCCACCAGCAGCAGACGCACCGTGGGCTGTTCAGGCTGAGGGGCCTGGGAGGGTTGTTCGGGCTGGGAGGTTGTCAAGGCCTGACCTCATCTGGCCGGA
>CALDQI010000360.1:0-3827 GCA_937911635.1 uncultured Pseudomonadota bacterium
GCAGAAGCCAAAGCCATCGAGGCCATCGGTAAGGCTGAATCCGAAGCCATTCGCCAAATGGCCGCAGCCATCAAAAACAACCCTCACATTGCCGATTATACCAGAGCCAAATTGTGGGATGGCAAGCTGCCCACAACCATGATGGGTGGTGGTGAAGGTGTGATGTGGCAAATGAAATAACCCTAGATTTGTCTCAATCATCACAATCTGGACGTCCAATCATTCAAGACTACAATACTCATTTGGAGATACGATGACTGGATTCCGACTTCTATTGTCTGGCTTTTGGTTTCTATTCATGCTGTGGATGCTGACATATGAGATGTACCTCTCATTTGTCTATGCCAGTGCCATGCTGTGGGTATTCTTACCGAGTGCCCAGAAGGATAAAAAGGAAGGCTGGAAAGCACCTGCTATCCTACTCTTCTCTCCAATCGTCATCTGGAATGTTGGATTGGTTGAGTATGGTCTCAAAACAATCGACTTACATTGCCGGGTACTTGGATACTTTGCAGACACTGGAAAGGTGACTCAACCAGCCTTTTGTAGTATTCGGCCCGATGCCTACGCACAGGGAAAACGTCATACAGATGGTCCGCTCTTTACAACCGTTGAACACGTAGGAGTGCATGGGTTTAACGTTCTGATGGCAACCGGTGGATTTGTGGCTGGCCTCCCAGAGGTTGCTTGGGAAACTCTATACATGAGTCTAGCAGAGGACCCTGTGGAATCAGGCATTGTCAACGAACCAAAAAAGATTAGACAAAAGCAGTGTCTCGGTGGCAAATCTGCGCAAAAGAAAAGTTCATCTCGCGGTCGTGGCGATTGGATGTTGACATCCAAAACCGTTCGACAGCTGGTCTCTAAAAACGTAAAACGAGCGAGCAAAGTCTCCCCTGGAAATCCAAAGAAATTCGCAAAGAAATCCCTGAAGTTTAAGACCGAGGGCAAACACGGTACCAGTGACAATGGATACTATGGAGAACTACTTAGAACAGACAATCTACGCGTCCCTCTTACTCTAGTTGTTCCAGATGGTACCATTCATCAAGAAGCCTACGCTGGTTCAAACGGCCCCGTAATCGACGTCATGTGGAAAGGGACCATTTCTTATCCACCCAACGCTCAATTCAAATTTGATATCCCAACAATATATCAGCTTCCGTTCTTACAGCCCTACACCGGTCAAACAAAACCATTCCCCCTACTGGTGAGTGAAGGAATGTTCTGTGGTATGACATTGGATGGTGCTATGAATGTATACACTCAGGAATGGCACACGACAGTCTCAGTTGAGGATGAACGGTTATCAGATACTGGTAAACTTCAGAGTGAACAGGGATGGATAGAGACCGTTCTGTCCCCCATCCTTCAATAGAGGGTGCACAACTGCCTTTAAATCAGTTATCTTTGGATAACTGGAGGCGCAATCATGTCAACCCCTGACAACATCATCTTTGATTGGAATCAAGGCAATCGTCATTCTCCACCGTTAAAACGAGTGGAACTCTTCGATGAGACTTTGAGGGACGGGATTCAATGCCCATCGATTACTGATCCTCCAATTGAGAAGAAACTAGAGATCCTTCGGTTGCTCGATTCTATTGGTGTTGACGAAGCAGATATTGCACTACCTGGAGCTGGGAAACGCGCTGTGGAGGATTGTACGACAATGGTGGAAATGATTCGTGATGAGGGTCTATCCATTCGTCCAGCAGCGGCCGCTCGTACACATCCAAATGATATACGCCCCATCATTGAGATCTCAGAAAAGACCGGTGTCCCCATCGAAGTCTATGCGTTTTTAGGTTCTTCCCCCATTCGTCTCTTTACCGAAGGCTGGGATGAAAACAAACTCGAAGACCTCACTCGGACTGCAACTCGTATGACCAAAGCAGCTGGGATCCCCTTTGCTTTTGTAACTGAGGATACGATTCGGTCTCATCCAAAGACTCTCGACCGTTTATTTAGAGCCGCGATAGAAGAAGGTGCTGACCGTTTGTGTCTCTGCGACACCGTAGGACACGCAACTCCAGATGGTGTCTTCAACTTGATTCACTACACCAAAAATATTATTCAATCGATGGGAACCGACACCAAAATCGATTGGCACGGACACTCGGACCGTGGACTTGGACTGGTCAATGCCCTCTACGCAATAGAAGCCGGTGCAGACCGCGTACACGGAACGATTTTGGGTATTGGAGAGCGAGTGGGAAATGTTCCACTCGACCTTCTGATGATGAACATGAAGCTGCAAGGTATACTCGATACGGACCTCAGCCCAATGAGCGAGCTGGTTGAACTTGTATCTGAAGCAATGGAATGGCCCGTCCCCGTTTCTTATCCAGTGTTTGGTCAAGATGCTTTTCGAACCGGTACCGGCGTACACGCTGCAGCGGTCGTCAAGGCTCTCAAAAAGGGCGACCCACTACTTGCAGACCTCATTTACTCCGGTGTTCCTGCCAGCTGGTTCGGACGTGAGCAAGAAATCGAGGTGGGTCCAATGTCCGGCAACTCGAATATTCTCTACTGGCTCCACAAACATGGCTACGAAGGCACTGAAGATGAAGTCTCAAAAATTCGTCACGCAGCGAAAAACACCAACCGCCTTCTATCCAATGAAGAGTTGAAGGCGTTGATGGAGTAAAACTGTTTCGGTCCGGATCTTAACTGCCGTATTCTTCAGCCAAGTAAAAGGTCAATGCATTGAGTTCCTGCTCAGTAAACGAAAAACTCGGCATCCCGCCGCTGGTTCCGTTTATAATGGCATTTTCCACTTCTTCAACTGGCATATAGGGGATCAAACTATCAAAGGTCGGTGCATATCCATTAACATGGCAGCTGTTGCAATGGATATTGGCCAACTCTTCTCCATCCGCAGCATTGTTGCCACCTGAATCATCCGGATTTCCGCCATTGGTATCTCCCCCACCTTGACTGTGGTTGGGGTAAGTGGTCCTCAAATAGGCAATGATATCTTTGATATCCTGAGGAGCAGATGCTGCTTGTATAGCCGGCATCCCACCGATTCCGTTTTGAATGGCATTTTCAATCGAAGCATTTCCAATGTTTGGAACAACCGTTTGCATATCCGGAGCATAACCAGCGACATGACAGTTCGAACAGTGCTGATTGAATAACTCACTGCCACGTGTAGCATCTGCCCCTTGTGGAATCTCTTGATCTAGATTGTCTGTATCACCGGGGTCACCTGTATCCGGAATATCACCTGTATCCACAACATCACCAGTATCATCGCCTGTTGACTCATCCGAACTACAAATGGCTCCCGCTGCAATCCAGTCTTCCACAATTTGGATATCGGATTCAGACAAGGCACCTGTTGGCGGCATAACAGACGGAACACCGCCCACATCTCCTGCCGTCTCTTTCATTTTGTGCAACAGATAGCTCTTGGATGGATCCCCTGCTGTAATAAATGGCATATCCACTTGGGTTGCCATGACATCAACAGAGTTCTCACAGATTTTCTCAGACAGTGTCGGTGCCAAAGATGAAGCGTGACAGCTTCCACATGCCTGTACCAAAATCGCTTCAGCGCCTGCGCCAGCGTCCGATGAATGATGTCCACCACCACCTGTGAAGACATGGTCGTCACAAGCTAAAATACTCAATAAAAATATCATAACTTTTCCTTGATTGCTCTACATGTAGTCTACTCCATCTCAAGGTAAATGAACAGGCAAAAAATCACATTCCAAACTTGCACAACGCAATGATCTCAGTTAGATTGCTAAAGAATCGGGGAGTAGCGCAGCCTGGTAGCGCATCTGGTTTGGGACCAGAGGGTCGCAGGTTCGAAT
>CALDQI010000361.1:0-2530 GCA_937911635.1 uncultured Pseudomonadota bacterium
ATCTGTCGTCTTGATGGGGGCCCCGCAGGGAATGGTGCCACCTACGACGTATCGTCTATAACGATTCCTTTATTCAGATGTATGAAAGCTTATGAAAGAACGAGACAGACGAGACATCTATCAAAATGGCAAGCCACGAATACAATTATTGTAACGGAAAGCAGAAAGACGTGCTAGCGATATTTTTCACACAGCGATTTCACTCTTTTCAAGAGAGGCTCTCCCTTTTCAGGATCGATAGATTTAATATGAGCCGCAAAACCAAGCGCCGCGCTCAACACATCTTCACTATCCTTCCAATGACAGGCATCAGGACCTTTGGTCTCTAAACGATGGACCAAAGCTTTAAATCGTTTTCTTTCTTTGCGAGACACAGAAGGTTTTACATTGACCACAACTCCTGTCACCTCTTGGGTTGTGTGTGGGCGCATTACCTTTGTCTTTCTAGGGTGAACCTTGAAATCCTCAGATTCAACAATCTGCTGTACATTTTCAAGTAAAGGGTAAATGTACGCATCTCGATTGGTATGGGAAAAGGTCAAATCATCGGCATATCGTGTATAAGTCCACTGAGATGCTTGCGCCAATCCCGACAACCGCCTGTCAAGAGAGTGACACACAATATTGGTGATGGCAGGAGAACTTGGGGCACCTTGTGGTAAATGACGAGTCGATTTCCGAACAAACCACAGTTGTTCTCCTCTTCGATATTCACCCACCTCAGCTTCTGTACACAACAACGCCAAAATGGTGGCGATCTTTGGAGAGTACCCAAGATTGGTGAAACATCCTCGTACACGAGGAAAATTAAGTGTGGGAAAAAAGTTCTCTAAATCCATATTGACCACAATAGACTTACCAACATGAGGCAGGGCATTGGTGAGAATGGAGCAATTTTTTCTAAAACCATGTGCGGCTTCGTGAATGGGTACCTTAGATAGAATCTTTTCTAAGATTTGTGTTTGTACAGCTTTAAGTTCTGGACGTGGAGCGGAGATGATTCGAACTCCGCCACTCTTTTTGGGAATCGAAAAACGTACGTAAGCATTGTATCTAGATACCCTTCGATGGTAACTTAGTTTACGCAATGTGGGGACTGACACGCCAAGCAATTCTGCCAGATCGGGTACAGATGCCACATGTGGCACTTGATTTAGATCAAGTTTAGAGGGCGAGATCTGTGTTGAAGAAAGATGGTTTGAAACCTCCTCTCCCAAATGCACGATATCTGTCTTCTTCTGCTCCGCCCACTTGCGCTTTTGTTTTTCAAACTGCTCTTTCGCGTGCAATCGTCGCAAACGATATCTTTCTTTCGAGGCTTGGATTCTTGCTTCTCGGTCCTGCCTGATCCGTGCTTCGATATCGGATCGTTCGCCGTAGTCTCTCTGAAGTTCCCTCAACCGTTCTTGCAAAACATTCGATTCTTTTTGCAGTTCAGCAATGGTCTGTTCGCCTTCACTTTTCTTATTGGGATCCCAAAAGCCAAGACGTGCCATTTCCATATCCAGAAAATCATCCATCCTTATCTGACCGAGAAGTTCTTCAATTTCTTCTCTCGTCATCGCTTCCGAGTCTATTTGCTGTAAGGCTACTTCTAGTTCATTATTTTCTTTCCGACCGGACATGCCCTAACTCCCTTTGATTGTTGAATATTGAAGGCGCAATGCCAAAAGGTGTCGACAAATCCCCTGTCGAAATTTTCCTTTCCCCAATGTACAGGTACATCGGCTCTTCTCCGTGACAATGCCTCCATCTGCATTGATGAACAGTTGCGTTGTGTGCCGGGTCAGATCTAGATCTCGTATTTTCCCTTTAAGAAGAACGATATCATCATACTGGACATGCTCAAAACTATACAATCGTGATTGTTCCAGTAATTCCTTAGCAGCAGTTTCCTCTGGTGATTCACGCGTGAAGAATTCTTCTTGGATTGGCGTTTTGTATAGTTCACGAACGAGATAAGAAGCCGTTTTTATATCGTAAACAACGCGTCCGATTTGCATGTATGATGTCAATGCAGAATGAACAGTATCACTGGCCAGAGACAGCGCTGAGGCTATCTCTGAAATCGTCTGACGCATCGTGCTCTTTAAATGCTCGAACACACGCTCTCGTGTATACTGGTCAACCTCTTTTTGTGGAAATAAGAGAGAGAAGTCAACGCCTTGTGAGAAGTTATTTGTCGACCAACCTGACAATCCCAAAGTAAATTGGAGGTCTCCAAGATCCGCCACAAAGAAGTACGGAAGGCCTGTCCCCGTCAAATAAAGGTCAAAGTGCTGTGTAACCGGGATCAAACGCTCTAAGACATGTAGTCTTCGACGACCCCATACTTTAATCGTGGTTTTCTCATCTCCCAGATATCGAGAATGCTCACAAACAATCTCCGTCCCCCAAGGTTCAAAGACTATGCGCACTTTTTCACCGGGAGTAAGATAAAATAGAAGCCCTCTTCGACCAAAAGAATCCTTCGTCTGACGTAAGACCTCGCAAAGCATATATACATCTTGTGGGTGCAGTCGAACTTTGC
>CALDQI010000362.1:0-11342 GCA_937911635.1 uncultured Pseudomonadota bacterium
GAAGCGCTTGATGACCCAGATCTCCCATCAGAGAAAACCTCTTTTAGCACCGTTGCTGTTTGTACCAGTTGGTTTGATGATGATCAATATCTCGGTCGCGGGACGTTTTGATACGCGGATGAATGATTGGCTGGAGCATTCTTGTCGTGTATTGCCCGATGATGGGTTGGTGTTTGTTGCGGGAGACGGTGCTGTTTTTGGCAGTATTCTGGGGCAAGAAGTACTGGGAGTATGCGAGCATGTTCAGTTTGTATACCCAAAACTACTTGTCTACGATTGGTACAGAGATCAGCTTCGTGCAAAAGGAGTGGAAGGCAGAACAATGGTTGAAGTTCTGCAGCACCATTCCGGACCAGTATTCTCAGTACTGGGCTTGGTTGGAGAGGACTCCGACCTACCCTTCTCTGTTCCGTATGGTGGGTACTGGATGCAGTTTATACCTCCGAATCAATCGTTACCAGATCCTGAAACTGTTGAAGCCCATTTGTACGAGCACAGTCAATTGATGAGTTTCAGTGATGTTCAGCATCCATTTTTATTGCAACAGTCTGCTGAAAACTGGCCCTTTGAGCAGTGGGGGCACAGCTGGATGGCACTTGGAGAGGGTTACAATTCTTTTGGGAATGAAGACGCAGCCAAGAGGTGTTTTACATATGCGAAGCAATGGTTGGGAGAGTAATCTTACAATTGGCATATAGATTGCATGAGAAGTGTATACAGAAATGTATACATGGTCGAACTATGAAGTGGTATTGGATTGTGTATTGAAATATACAGAAGGAATTGAACTCTATGGAGAAAATTATGAACGGTAAACTTGGAATTTGGATGAGCATCGCATTTGGTGCAGTAGCCTGTACAGATGTCAAATCAGAAGAAGTCACCACCGCTGGGATGTATTTGGATTACACCGTAGTGACAGAAGGTGAAGGGACAGGCTCAAATGTGAACACGTTACTGAGAGTGGGTGGGTTAACGTCCACGACATACGTGGATTTGTCAGCCGGTGATCAACTGACAGTGGCTGTAGCTGCTGAAGAAGCCGTTCTGAGTCAGGTGAGTTTAGGCGTTGTGCATTCTTATACGCAGCGATTTGAAGCCGATACAGAAGGGAGTGAATTTACATTGTCCTTTGATAGAGTTGATCAAACGGGTGCACCAGAGTCTATAGCATCACTACCAGCACCATTTACAGTGACGATGCCGGAGGTGGATAGTACCTTCTCTAGATCCAATGATACGGGTGAGATTGTGGTTGCATGGGACAATCAAAGCGACGATCGAGTCAACATCACCGTGCACGGTGATTGTTTTGCCTCTTATTTTGCACTGAATGAAGACGATGCTTCGACGCATACCATTCCATTGTCGTATTTTAAAGACAACGAATACGATTCAGCGAGTTCTTGTACTGCTGAGATAGCCGTTGAGCGTCTGCGAACGGGAACTGTTGATCCTGAATTTAGTGATGGCCAGAGTCAAGGAGTGCAGCGACGCACGGTGTCGGTACTGATCGAGCCCTAATCTATGCTCGGCCTCACATTGATGTGATTCAATGGTATTCTACAGCCTGACCGATCAACTATCAACTGTCAACGATGAACGATGAACGATGCGGGACGGACAGATACTTTACTCCGAACCAATCAGTCCAACCATCGCCTCTGTAAGGAAGGCTAGATTGTCCGGAGACCCCAGGTCGTGCTGTGTGAGGTTGTATACAAATCGCAAGTCCCCATTTTGATCTAGAATATAGACGTCTCTGTACTGGACATCCCACTGTGTCCAAGCATCGACCTCTTCAATATCTTGGAGCCATGGGATATCTCTATCCTCAGTGACACGTTCATTTCCATTTTCATATCCAATGCCGTTGACTCCGATTATTTGTACAGCATGTTCGTCTTTGTTCAATGTGTCTTGCAGAGCATTCAAATGACCAAACTGGCCAGAGCAGTATCCTCATGTTGAGTGACCAAAATACCAAGCCGAGACGAGTTCTGGACTGGTGGATGCAAACTGATCACTAGATACGGTCGTATCGTATAGATCTGAGGTTATGTTGACATCTAGAAGCGAAAAGACTGGTAGGGTTTCATTGATGTATTCAATGTTAAATGACTGACATCCGGTGTACATCAGCAAAGTTGTGAAAATGAATGATGACATTGTAAATTCTCCAAGGTGCTATACAAATCGTTTAACTCGTGCCCACAAACTGTCGAGTTCACTTTTGTACAACTCTCCTCTGGTTTCACCTTTTGGATTCAACCATAGGGAACCGGCATTTTGCTGAACAGCCTTTTTGAGGATCTGCAACATGGTCAATTCTTGCAGGTGTTGACCTCTTGGGTTGTACTGCAACGCGTGCTTTTCATCAGTGAAAGCCCCGAAACAATCTAGGTTTACGATGGTGTCGCACTTTTGTAGAGACCCATCATCATTGACCAATGCTAGCAAAGTGGCATCTAAGAGGGTGGTATACATTTGTAGGCGAAGCTGATGATCTTTATTTCGAGCCAACTGCTTCATTTGTCCAACCAGTATTCGATTGTAGATTTGTAAAGATGGACTGGGAACGACCGTTGTAGAAATGGTTTCGGAACTTTCTCCAAAGATGGAGAATATACTCTCTATCGTTGAATTCAATTCATTCAACTCAGAAGCATCCGTGAAGGTGTACAGTCGCCCAAGAGAGTAGCCTTGTCGTCGCTCTTTTAACCCAAGTACGGTCAAGTGCTCCAACTGTTCAACCGTCAGATGGTGTTCCTTGGGAAGATTTTTGTTGCAAGAGACTTCAAGTAACATTCGACTAGATGGCCGAAAACTTCGAATGGTTACCCAGTAGTGTTTGCCCTCAAACAGGACCCGATGTTCAGGAGTATTGAAGAGCGTTTGCAACGATGGAAAAGGAGTCATGCGGTGTTCCTAAAATATATTTTGTTTTATAGGACAGAAAATGTCCATATTGTACACAGTGATTGATCATATGTAATAATAGCATGTACATACAGTACAAGAATTTTTATCGGAGTTTGTCATGTCTACCAAGCCTCCCAAAGGCATTCAATCCAAAAAACATGTTTTACCTGAAGAATCTGAGGTTTTGTGGCACTTACTCAGTGGTCTATCTGAGATAACGGAGACGTCTTTTGACCAGTGGGACGTACTCTCCTTTGGATTGTTGGGCGGCGTTGACGTAGCACAGCAGAGTAATCTATTGAGAGATCGAGCAGTCCGAGTTCAAGTCCAAACTCATAGAGCCTCTTTTGAACATTTTTGTCAAACCTTACAGTTGGGCTTTGAAGAATATACCCTGAGCAATCAATGGACTGAAGATGCAGTCGTGCCTTTGTTGGATATGACAGAAAATGTTTTCTATCTCAATCGTACAGGTGTGTGGAGATTATCATTAACGGATGATTGTCAAACCTGGTGGGCGCGGAATCGATTGGGAAAATCATGGAACGCTGCGTCTTTCAAACCAAAGCGTGGAGATCGGTTGTGGTTGATTGAAGACATCTCCTCAAAAAATATTCAAGAGGTGCTTCACTTGGTATTGGCAGAGCAGTGTGCACATTTCATCAATAGTATCGGTGTTGAGACGCAGGTTCAGAATTGGTTGAATCATATTCGTCGACCCTCATTGAGAAAGAGTTGGCACAGTATACTGTCTGAAAAGACCGATTATTATTGGGCATCCCTTCAGTTGTACAACGAAATCCATGCACAATCTGACGTGGCTTTTCGCGAAAAGTACATACAGTTTCTTTTGCAGTGTGCAGAGTATTTACACTGTCCGGATTTGAAGTCTATGGCCCTTGATTTTCGTCGTTCTCAACGGTATTGGAAACAGTTGGGCTCCGTATTGTTGGATGATGGCTCTCCTCAACTGCGTGATGTTCCGGTCGTGGATTGGATGGACTCTAAGGTGGTCTTCCGAAATGCCGCAGAATTTGCTGAGGAGAATTTTGATCAAAATTTGGAATCTAGACTGGCGCTAATGGAGAGTGCGGTGCAGCGTATTGTGTCCGCCGAGAGACGCTTTTTTGTCATGGTATCGGAAGTTCTTTCTGGTTTGGTTCGTGGCCGAACATTGATTCAGCAGTTTGAAATGTAACTGAACAAACTGGTGTTTATGCGGTCATAATTTGACCTATAGTAGCTTGTGTTATTGTCAAAAATGTTAAATTGATAATGTTCAATACCAGTCTGAGGTGAAATTATGAACATTATTCTTGAAAAGGCCAATCGATTAATTTGGCAAAATCGGTCAAAAACAGGTGGTACGAAGCTGTTGTGTAGAGCTCGAGACATTGAGGCTTCCCCCAAGATTAAACTCATTGAGGACAGTCCTCGAGGCCACTCCAAGGCTTTGATTGAAGGATCGAATGGGGAGTTGTATGAAGCGTGGCTGTTTACTTCCGGAAAAGTCTATTGCTCTTGTGCATTCTTTGCGGATTTAGAACCATTTCAACGTCAAGCCTTAGGGTGTAAGCATCTTTTGGCACATGCGTTAAGATTGGTGAACAAGAAACGGGCCGCTTAAGTCTGTTCAAATGGAAGGTTGTTAAGTGACGTCGATGACCTTTTCGATGGTTGGAACGCCATATTCTGCAGCACCGGTATGGACAATCAGATTGTGTCTTATGGTTGCTGTACCGGCGTGATGACCATGCCCACAGAGAACGGTCCATTGTACATCGGAATGTTTAGTGGCCCACTTCAACAACAGATCTCCAATGGCTTTACACGTGAAGTCAGGGATCCAATCTGTGGCGCCTGAGTATCCCATGTACCACGCGGATTCAGGATAAGGAGGAACATGGGTGGCAACGATTATTTCGTCGATGGATTCAATGTTTCGACTGTTCAAAATGTATCTGATCTGAGTGTCCATACGCTTTTGCGATTCTGCTCCGAGACGTTGCAATCTAGATTGCAGCAGATTTCTACTCAATCCCGTTAGCTCTTTGATGTATCGATGGTCATTCAATCGAACTGGTGTTTGTAGAAAATCTCCGTTCCGAGCGTCTCCCCAGCCACCATCTCCAATGAGCACTTTGGTTTGAGACAACTGAATGGCTCCAGATTCGTCTAGCCAGTGGGCATCTTGCTGGACTTGAGACCATTGGGACACCTGAGAACGTACAGATTCTATACTTGCTCCATAATAATCGTGGTTTCCCAAAACGAAGTACAAGGGCGCATCGATGTTTCGACTCAGCCACTCTAATTCATCAATGATGGACGTTCCGGTGGCGATATCACCGGTGATCAATACTTTGTCGGCATTGCAATGATTGATACTGTTCACAAACGTCAATCTGGATTTCGTTGAAGCGCTATCCAGATGAATGTCTGTCGCCCAAAGCAATTTCATTGTGAACCTCATCCTCTCATACGTTACATACATATAATCGAATTATTCCTTGAATACAGGAGTCTTTATGTGGTTGTTGACTTGGACGTTGTCGATGGGCTGTCTAACCAAAATGGTCGATCGAGTAACCGTGGATCGTATTGTGGGTGAAGGCCAGACGATAGCCGATACACAGATGCCCTGCGCTTTGGGAGAATCGCTCAATCATGTTTTGATGGCGACTCAAGGAAAACGCACACCCAATTTGGGACTGTTGATCAGCAATGGCACTAGTGGTATTTGCGCACAGAGTAAAGCGTGGGAAGAACGTCTACGTGCAGAGCGTACGAAGGTTCAACGTCCGTTAACGGATCCGTATAGAGTCGCAGAGATCAAAGATGCTCAGATAGCTGCCAAACGGTGGGACAGACAGACGGCCAGACGATTTTATGCTGCATTTACATATGCAGAAGCCGGATTTGGATCTGTCGACACTCCCTGTCCAACGATCGAGGCACGGGATGAGTCAGCCTATTTGGTGGCCTTGATAGCGGGTACGTTTGCAGTCCTTCACGATAAGCAGAGTGACGGTACGGTAGGAGTTCCTTTGGATTTACTCCCCAAGATTGCACGTGCTTCGACTTGTTTGGATAATGAGAAGTGGTGGCACGTTCCTCAGGCATTGAGAGGGGGAATATGGGCAACCATCCCCGGTTCTGGACCGGACGACGTGGAACCTTGGGCGTTGCTTGAACAGGCAGCCAAAGAAGGTTCCGAGAGTGGTGTTCGCGTTGCGTATGCGGTGGGCGCACTACTTGCTAACAATGCTGGTGAGACAGACCGCATGCGACAGTTTTTAATTGGACACGGCGACTCAGTAAATCAAACGCCTCGGAATCAAGGTTTTGCCTTCTTTGATCAATATGCATATGAAGTTTCATTGCATCAATCTGACCTGTTGTGGATAGCTGAAACCGGTCATCGAACTCCGATACTGGGTGGTTTACCCATGTCCATACAGGAGACTCCATCTATAGACGGCGAGGATCCGTTTGGTGACGATGTTGAAGCAGAGCCAAGTGAAGATCCGTTTGGTGAAGAGTGATATCTGGCCGTTCAATAACTGTAACCATAGACAGTTTGATTCTAAGGAAGAATTTAGACATCCAACGGGTTATGCAAAGGTAAGAAGGAAACAGATTCGTAAGGTGAGGAGATTGACATGTTGTGTACACTTTTCAATATTGCTATACAAATGCGAAAAGCAGTCCAGCGTACAGTCCTGGTTGGATTGACAACGGCTGGATTCATGGGATCAGCGACCGCCCAAAGCATTTGTGTTTTTGATCCCGCAGGTAAAGCAGGTGATTACTATCGATTGCTTGATCAATATGCTCTAGAGGCTTCATCTTGGGGCGTCTCTCTCGATGTCAAAGTCTACACGGATGAGGAAACTGCAGTCAAAGACTATGAAGCCAAACAATGTGATGCTGTAGTGGCAACAGGGGTTCGATTGGCTCGATTTAACAATTTCCCTACATCGATTGAGGCGATTGGTGCCCTGCCGACCTATCCATTGTTGAAGAGTATGGTGAAAACACTGGCAACGTCGGGTGGTGCAGCCAAAATGATGAGTAAATCTGGCAATGCAACAGTGGGTATTATTCCAATTGGTGCGGTATATGTTCTTGTAAGAGATCGGAACATAGACACTGTAGAGGAGTTGGCGGGAAAGAAGATTGCCACGATGGATTACGACAAGCCGTCCGTTGTTATGGTGGAGAAGATTGGTGCCATCATGGTTCCAGCCGACCTAGGGAGTATTGGTCCGAAGTTCAACAATGGCGATGTCGATGCCTGTTATATATCTGCTCCAGTATACCAGCCGTTTGAGCTGTGGAAAGGATTGGGAGAGAAGGGAGGCATCGCGAGACTGCCAATCGCTCAAGCCACTCTACAAGTGATGGCACGTGAAGAGGCATTCCCTGCCGACTTTTCAGCAAAGTCACGAGCATTCTTTTGGTCTAAGTTTGATGAGTCGATGGGATATGTGACGAAGGCGGAGGCGGCCATTCCAAGTAAGTATTGGATTGAGATACCTGCTTCAGATATTCCCGATTTTGATGAGATGTTTCAGCGTTCTAGAATTGAGTTGCGAGACACACACAACGCGTACAATCCAAAAATGCTGAGTGTGATGAAGGACAAACGTTGTAAAGCAGATGCCACGCGTCCTGAATGTGCAGAGGATAAAGAATAATCGATGATGGATCGCATACGTCAGTTCACCGCACTGGGCATCTTTGGAGTGCTCTTTTGCGCGTTGTTGTTTGGGCTGGGTCCCTCTCTTTCTGCTCGACTGGTCTTGATCGGGGAAAAGATTTGGGACGGATACGCACAAGACTTGCGCTATGATCCAGATGTACCCGAGTGTGATTTACAAGAACTGGAATCTAAGCTGGAAACCTGCCCGGTAACAAATGGCCCAACGGGTGTTGAAACCGATGAGACAGATGATGAGGTAGATCCATTTGCAGATGAACAGGATCCGTTTGCAGATCCTGAAGAGGACCCTTTCGCCGATGAACCAATAGTCAATACCGCGGTAAAAGAAGAGGACCCTTTTGCAGAGGAATCAGATCCCTTTGCAGAGGATGCAAAAGAAGACGCGAAGGCCGAGGCGGATCCATTTGCTGAAGAGGTCGATAAAGACGATCCGTTTGCGGGTGAAGCAGATCCTTTTGCCGCGGCACCATCGGTGCCCAAAGTGAACTGTATAGCATTGAGTACGTTGGCAGAGCGATGTTCGATGCGACATGCAGCCTACGATGATGTACAATCTAGGTTGACCACAGATGTTCGGGCATATCGCAGCGTGGAGCTTGCTTTTGGAGCCATGGCGAAGTTTCCATATTGGAAGCACATGCTCATTCTACTTACGTTACTGGGAGCCATTTCAGTCACCTCCCGCAATGAACACATTTCTTTGCGAGAAGTCGAGAATCAAACAGAACATCGAGTATCACAAACATTACAGTTGACGGTACATCTGTTGTGGCTTGTTTCCTGTTGGAATGATTATCAAGTTCAGCAGGCATCTGCTGCAGCAGCCGAGCATGCTGGAATTCCCCTTTTGTGGTGTGCGGGTTTTGCCGCGTTGGCAATCATTAATGTGTCACACCTCATGAAGCGTCCGGAGTTTTCAAATCCTCAACAGTTTTCGATTGGACGTTTGCTGATGACCATTCCACTGTTTACCTACATGGGACTGATTGCTGGGGTTTGGTTTTTGGGCTGGGAAGGACTCTCTTCAGGACAAGCCATTTACTTGCACAAGTTTATCCAACATCCGACCATTTACCTCGGGATTGGTCTGTATATTTGGGCAGGGATGTTATTCGCGACGACTCGAGTAGCGAGGTTGGCATTTGGATTGCTTACACCGTGGGGATTGCCAATAGGGGTACTGGCTTGGCTTGCTGTGGTGTTGTCCGCCATCCCAACGGCATATTCCGGCGCCTCAGGTATTTTTGTAATTGCCGCTGGTGCGGTAATATTTGAGCAGCTTCGTAGTGCCGGAGTTAGCAAACGGATGGCCCTTGCAGCCACTGCAATGTCTGGATCTCTAGGCGTGGTTTTACGTCCTTGTTTGGTGGTGGTCCTCGTAGCGGTCCTTAATAAACAGGTGACCACGGATGAATTGTTTTCTCAAGGTTTGTGGGTGTTTGCCTTGACGGCGGTCCTGTTGCTGGGAGCCTTTTTATGGCGGAATCCGGAGCCTCTTCGAATTGATCCCGACCCACGTGCCAAAGAATTGTTTATGGGTGCGGTAACATCTTTACTGCCTTATGCAGGTCTAGTGCTGATCGGATGGTTTGCCTATGGCTTCTTGCTTGACATGTGGGTCAATGAACAGACGGCAGCATTGGTGTTACCCGGACTTCTATTGGTCATAGTGGTGTGGGAGAGAGTGAAAGTTCGTCCGAGTTTGCCAGAAGAGCCAGATCAAAGATCTGTAATGCCAACGTTGATCGATGCGACGATGGAATCGTCTATTCACATTGGAGCGTTGTTGGTGTTAATGGGAGCATCGGTTGCACTTGGCGGAGTGGTTGAACGGGCTGAGGTGATGTCCTTCTTTCCACAAGACTTAGGTGGACCGGTCGGAGCAATGACCGCACTCGTTGGGTTGATGGTGCTTGTTGGAATGACGATGGATGCTTTGGGCGCTGTGGTTCTCGTTTCAGTGACACTGGCAAAGGTCGCTTACGACAATGGCATTGATCCCGTACATTTCTGGATGATGGTCTTGGTGGCTTTTGAGTTGGGATATTTGACGCCGCCAGTAGCCCTCAATCACTTACTGGCACGTCAGGTGATTGGTCCAGAGTCCAATCTGGAAGATGAGGAACTGGGATTCTGGTCTGACAACGAACACTTATGGCTTCCCATGCTGGTGATGGGTGTGGCACTGGTATTGGTTGCATATGTCCCATTTATTTGGTATTAGTCAAGATAAGAAGGCTTTTTGGAGGAATAATGAAAACAATTATGTATTGTCATGGTCGTGGTTCTACCGGTAGAGGTTCGAAGTCAACCATAATCAAAAATTATTTTGAGCAACACAAATTTGTTGCCAATGATTATCCGACGAATGATCCTGTGGAGACCAATAAGGACAAGCCAATGCCTTGTGATCTGCACCAGATGAAAGAGTTTTGGCGATATGTACAGATGTTGACAGGAGATATCAAGATTCACAAACCTGATGTCATTATTGCCTCCTCGTTTGGCGGCGCTGTATTAACACGTGTCATTATGGAAGGTGGCTGGACTGGGCCGACAGTTTTCCTAGCACAAGCAGCTCACAAATTTGGTGTAACAGATACACTACCTGTTGGATGTGAGGCCATCTATATTCATGGTACAGAAGATGACGTAGTGAATTTCGAAGGGAGTGCAGTATTGGCAGGAACCTCTAGCAATGCAAAACTTGTAACGGTGAGTGATGGACATCGTCTTAAAGCAGATGAGAGTCGAGAAGCCTATTTGACTGCAATCGCTGAACTATTGCAAGATTGATGTAGAGCTGGCTGGACATGTGGCACTCCGCGTGGTGGTTATTTTTATCCACAGTCGTAGACGTTGGATTGAATCAGTCTGAACAGCGTTCACAAGCGCTGGAATTCTCAAGGAGTATCGAGTCGTCAAAGCAGTTTGAAGTCTCGTTGGTGGATTCCTTGGGTGAAGGTGCAGGATGCTTTGACTCAGACCCTCGCTACGAGGTACAAACGGTAAATTGTCAGACGTGGTTGCAGTGGGTGTTGGCAGATGCGTATGCGAGAGGCAATAAGTACCACTTTCGCAGAAATATGGACGTATTGCGTTACTATGAAGAGATTTCATTTGCCCACCGCAAGCATTTCATCGATCGGTGGATATTATATGCACCGGAACCACTGATGACCATAGATCTTCCGAGTTGTCAGAGTGACCAGAGTCAACTGATTACGTTGCAACTGTCTGCATTTCGGAATCAACAGCAATTTCTCATGCCGTTGTTTCAAGAATCAGCCAGTGGTACGGAGCAACACGTCGTATCTTATCTATCGATTGAACAATCCAATCGCTGCGCAGAATCACTCCCAGAAGGGTGGTACGTAGGATTCTTTGTCGCCAATGATACATGGCTCTCTAAGTGGAGTTCAATCGGTCAAATGGGTCTGGTCCACTCAATGATCCTTGAAAAAACAGAAGGCCAGTTGTTCATCCATCACGCGTCAATGGACGCTAAACGTGTCATTAAAGAACCTTGGATTGATTTTCAACACCGTTTGGGTGTTGTGGCAAAGGGGTACCGATTCTTTGGATTGGATCCGACGTGGGCTCCCGGAAGAGAGTTGCCTGTGGGAGAGTCTAGATGTCAGTAGAATCTGATCGAATCCCGTCGACGTTGAGAATGCCAGTCGGAGTTTGTGTA
>CALDQI010000363.1:0-2003 GCA_937911635.1 uncultured Pseudomonadota bacterium
AGCCCTAGATACAGATGGCGCCTCCATTTCCGGCACTGCAACCATCACCATCGAAAATACAATTCCCACGGCTGTCGCCTCTCTGGACCCAACGGTTGCCTACACCGACAGCACAATCGAAATCACCGCCCAATATTTCGATGTTGATCCAACACAAATGATTACCGGAAACCTAGAGTGGCATGTTGTGGATGCACTGACAGGTGTAGACAATATTGTCCAAACTGGGACAACAACCACATTAGAGGGTAATCACTTCAGCAAAGATGACCTCGTATACGCCCTAGTGACTCCAAATGATGGCATGGAAAATGGTACCTCGGTCACGACAAACTCCATCGAAATCCTCAACACCACTCCAAGTCCCCCCAGTATTTCACTGACTCCCACCAATCCGAACATTGATACCGATGACATGTACTGTCAGATTGACTCTCCCAGTGTAGATGCTGATGGTGATGTTGTGGAATACAGTTTTGAATGGACACAATCAAATGGTACCGTCTTACAAAACACCGTTACACAAAGTCTAATCAACGTATTCCCCTCTGGTACCTTGCTCGCTCCAGATACGGTGTCGTGTACAGTCACCCCACAAGATGATGAGACTACGGGACCTTCTGATACAGATACCATCGATGCGATATACAACTGTGATTGTCCAACAGTGACCAGCCAGGATTATGCGTATACCTATTGGCCAGAAAACTTTCGTCACGCCAATTTTAATCTCTATGGTTTTTACACCGAAAGACATTTCCTCACTGGATACTACGGTATGACGATGGATATGACCACAGGTAGCCTCTTAACCTTGGGTCAACAAACCAGCCCTGCCCCCCTTTCGGACGCCTCTTTAAGTACGGATGACTGGTTGACAACTTCCTTGGGAGTGGAAGTCTATTACGGTGTGGAAGTCAATGGTTCATATGTCGAAGCCACAGACTTTAGCAATCCTGATGAATCGGGCACGCACGCCGCCAATAATCCTTCTCAGTTGATGGATATGGGACGTTTTGTTCAGCACATTGAGATTCCAGAGTTGCTTTACACAGGAAATACTGACTTGACTGGAAGCCTTGGAATCGTTTCCGCACCACAGCACTTCGTCCTAACCCATCGGATGACCTCATCGACTTCGTACAGTGGATCCATATCAATTATTGTTGAACTTGCGGGAGATTTGTTTACACAAGTTCAAAACATTCAATACATCGATGGCAATAGAGCTGTACAAGTCACAGATTCAGATGGATCGGATTGGATAGTGATTGCACCTGAATCAACCGATTTAATTGAACAATTGTCAAATGGTAGCCTTGTAGTCTCTCGTACCGTCAGCGCTCTCAATGCTGGAAATGAACTCACACTTCCTGTTTTATTGGTTCCTGGAGACACAATGAGCGCTGATCAAATGGGTCTCTATCTAGACCCTGAGAGTACTGTGGATGTGACCTATACCCAGATGAACCAATACGACACGCCAACATCCAATACCCAAACTGCACTCTGGGATTGGGAAATGGGATGCTTCCGAATTCCACTGGGCAACATTCAAAATTCTGGTGGCAGTGGAAACTCCACAAACTGGCAAAATGGTACCGATTTTAACATTTACAATCGACACAGTGTCGGTGTAAGTCATTCAAGCACTGAGCCATTGCACATCCCACTCTTCTTTGATGGTCCGATAAACACGACGTTTAACATCACCGGTGGTGCACCACTCTTCCGTTCTACATCCAAAGAACCCACTGGTGTTCCAATACAGGTATCAAAAAACTGGCATATCCCGGGATACTGGCCAAACTGGTTCCATATGTATTCCACTCCAACCTTCCCAGCGGGTACACATCCATTCGAACTCACGATTGCAGTTGGAAAATGGGGAGAAACATTTGCGGCATCTCATGCACAATTGAGCTTGGTTGGCTGGGGTACCAATCAACAATGGGATGAGTCCGCACTTGGTGCATGGGGCGAGTCCATCACGTATGACCCTG
>CALDQI010000364.1:0-2485 GCA_937911635.1 uncultured Pseudomonadota bacterium
AAGTATATCCTCTCGTATACTCTGTTGATGAAACTGAACTTCTACAGCACTCCAAGCGGCTTGAGGAACTTCAGCAAAGACAGTACTGACAACAAACAATCCAAACATACCCACTCCATACATAGAGGTTCTGTATCCCAACTCGGGTTCTTACTCAAGTGCACCTGAATCGCTCTCCTCAGATAATGGAACTTCCGAGCGTCTCTCCCGTAGTACCCATCGACTTAAACACCCCAAAGCCAACGCACCTGAAACAAGACTTGTTTGACCCCATCTCCACGTACGAAAACGTTGAGACTCAAGTTGAGACAGCGATGTACTTGCACCGTACTGCTGATGATTGAGCATCGCAACAATGTGTGTAGACAGAGCCGCGCTGGAAAAAAACACAGTGCTCGCAAACCAAGGGTTTATCCTTCTACTCTCTTTGCTATTCTCTTTCAATGTAGATTGCTCCAACAAGAGAGACTCTGGCAACTGAACAAAGCTACCTCCCTGAACATTCAGTAGCTGAGCGATTAGCAATTCAGTTCCATTGTAAACCTCTATCCAATGTAGCCCCTCAGACACCTCCAAATCTTCTTTTGTTGAACCATCTACCACAAATGTGAGTTCCAAATCCACGGCTGGCAATACGGACACTGATACCAGTCTCATTTCGGTCATCTCATTCCGAAGGGCTTCTATCTCAGGTCCAAAATTTGAATTCCAATGTCCTAGATTATACGACTGCTGAAGCCACCATGTACGATCGCTCTGCTGATCGGCTAAATGAGCCCCGTAAGCATTCAATAAGAAAAAGTCTCCCAGATCGCTGTGTACAGTCTCCATGTTCAACTTTTCCGAACATTCTAAGGCAGCATGTGCATCCTCCAAAGCGTCTTCCATAGCCGAAACGTCACCAATCCAAAGACTGTCTTTCGATAAACGCACCTTTTGATGAAAGTTGGGACAATCAAGTGATGTCGCATATACCGCTTGACTTATGGTGAAAAGGAGGACCATTCTTCAGTTCCCTCTGCCGCGTTTGGTCTCCATACAAAACGGATGTCCTCTGTAACTTCAACCGTCTGGGCAATGTGTTGCTCTCCAAAATGAAGCTCTAGATGATGTTTTCCCTCTTTCAACGCAATATTGTGTAGCAATGTTCTACCCGCAGCCTTGCCATTAATGAACACCATCGCCCCTAAGGGTAAGGAGGAAATGACCACCGTGTGTACTGGTTTTGGTTGCTGAGGGTTCTGTACGCTCGATTTACTTTCTGACGGTGATGGCACCCTCTTCACCTCTGATTTACTCGAAGCATCTCGATCTCCGTTTAAAGAACCTCGATCCTTTTGTATGCCATCAGTACTTAGAGAGATTTCAGAACTACGTTCCGATAGCACGTCCTCATATGAGGTAGGCTCACTCGTTCCATAAAACATTGAAAATAAGACTCCCAGAAGGACCACTCCCGCTATCCATCCCACTAATATCATCCGGTGTCTACCCTGCGAACGAAACACCGCACCTTGAACTTCTGGAGTTTCCACTTCTACGGTCTCAACTCTTATAGATTCAACCCTTAAAGATTCACTCCTTAAATATTCAACGTACCCCGGTGTCTGCTCAACATCATCTTGAACCATCGAGAGTAAACTTTCTGTAGCTGCAGAAGATAAGTCAAACGGTATCGACTCAATACCAAGTTCACAATCTTGCTGCGGGTCGATGAACGCTTTACGCTCTCCCATCAAGCCTCGCAATGAAACCACACCCATTGCCTCCGCAAGTCCCAACGACTTGTCTGCCACTTCAGCAATGCTTGGACGTTGCTCTGGGTCATACGACAGCATTGACCACAACAAATCACGGCCTGCATCCGCAAGTATCTGAGGAACATCCGATGAAGGAACCTCTTGAACAGACGTCAATAAAGTTTGATCGTGCAACGCTCTATCTAAAGGCGTTCTAGGTAAAAGCTCTCCATGAAGCAACTCAAGAGCGGTTCTTGCGAGTGCATACACATCTACGGAAGACGAAGATTGATTCGCCAACCACTGCTCCGGAGCCATATAGCGAGCCGTACCCATTTGATGCGTACTTGTTTTGGATTGACTCACGCCGTTCATTTTGGCGATTCCAAAGTCCAACAGTTTGACCGTTCCAGAGGAAGACAACAATAGATTCGACGGTTTAATATCTCGATGAATCAAAGATAGTGGAGCACCCGTCACTTGATGCCTCATGTTGTAGGCGTCCGACAACGCAAGTGCACAGTCTGCAACCACTTGCCACGTTTGTCCCCAGTTAAGAGCCCGTTGTTTCAACAATACAGACAAGGACAACCCTTCGACATATTCCATTAAAATCGCCGACTGGCCGTTGACCTCGCACACATCATACACTTTTACAATATTTCGGTCTAAATTTTATTCAATATAATATGTACAAAATTACAGCCCGTTTTTCTCTTTCTCTTTCTCTTTCTCTTTCTCTTTCT
>CALDQI010000365.1:0-14627 GCA_937911635.1 uncultured Pseudomonadota bacterium
ATTTTGAAAGAGAAGGTTAGACATGAAACCACGCTTCACCACTTCTTGTGCTTTAATCGTTTTGGGTATTGTCAAAACCTGATCAACATCCAACTCAACCATTTGACCTTCATTATCCATAGAAATAACAGGGAAGAAATTGAGTAAGCGATGAATATTTTCCTTTCTATCTTGTGTTGTCCCACCACCCTGCGTGGTTTGAGCGGATAGATTGTTTGCAAATTCATCATAGATGATGAGCGTTCTTTCAGGGGCAAAATCGAAAACATAGGCTTGATCTTTTCTACATCGACCACCATCTGAATCAACAAAATCCCAGGCATTCTGTGCTCGAAAAGCCGCTTGCATGTACAGTGATGGTGATTTGATATTCGACAACATAAATACAGCCGTCCATTCTGGCACCGTAATTCCAGTTGTCAACTGTCCAACAGAGAGGGTAATGGTTCGCTCATTTGTTTCAATGGCTTGGCGAACTTTATCAAACGAGCGCTTATTCGATGTTTCTGATACGATGTTATCTTTCTCATTCTCATCATTGATGTCTTTATCTTTGAGAGATTTTCCATCTCCCGCTGCCAATACAACTTTGTAGTCTTTAAATACATTGTGTTTTTTGAGAAGTACCTGTAACGCTTTGGCACTCGAAACCCGATTCAACAACCAAAATGTATGCTTCAATTCATTTCGTAAATCTTCTGTTGAGAACGGATACTTCTCGTTTGTTGACAATGTGCTCAGCCATTTGCTCACTTGAGTTTCATAGACAAATTTTCCATTGTCCTTTGTGCTAAAAAACTCATTCAAATCAAAAGCATAATCAACAGTTTCACCATTTACTTGAGCTCCTTGATTCACTTCATCCGTTAACATTTGGCTCATCTGATAGGAGAACAGACTCAACTTTGGTAAAGACGCATAAGGATTTCTTACCATGTGGTATGGAGCGTCATCATTTTGCTCGGTCACACTCCACGTTTCTTTGGCGCTTTGTTCATCAGCATAGGTCCAGTTGTAAATAGCATCTTCCTCAAACATTCCAGATGCAACTTGTTTAAATGGTGTTCCAGACAAGTACAGAGTATAGTCTCGTTGAATTCTTTCCAATGTAAATGCAGCCTTATCTGTAGTGACTCCCTCATGGGATTCATCAATTATAATCAAATCCCATTTCAGTTTTTGAACCCACTCCAACTTATGATGTGGACCACCAAAAGTGACTGCTCCTTTTAGATCCTGTAAAGAGATAAAGGCGATCTGAGAGGACGTTGAACTACCTTGTAAATGTCCTAAGAATTCTTCACGTGTCATCACTGGACGTTCTTTTAAAGAATCGGCTGTCGATACAAACTTGAAATCTGTTTGCCATGCAATAAACTTTTGAAAATCATCAAACCAAGAGTTTGCCACAGCAGGACGATTTGTCAACACCAACACATTGCGAGCCCCCAATTGTCTCGCCAGGTCATAAGCGGTTAACGTCTTTCCAAAGCGAGGCTTCGCATTCCAAAGAAAGTTGACATCATCCACGCCCTTGTATTCTGCGTTATTCTCGAAGTATTCGATGGTTTGCTGAACTGCCCCTTGTTGTTCTTGACGTAGTGTATATTCTTCTTGAATATTACCTTGTTGGTATTGATGTGTGATGAAGTCTGTAAAATGAAGCCATGATTCTTCAGGGGTATCAACATAATTAAACCATTCTGTTTTGGGCTCGCGTTCAACTTGTTTAAATCGGGTTAAGTAGGAATGAAAATGTGTATCTTTGAACCAAATATTTGAACTTTTCTTCGCTGGTGCCGACCATTTTAGTTCATAATCCAATTTAATTGCAGCAGTATGGGTTTGCTCTTTTATTCGTTCATGAACATCTGCACGTTCGGTATAGCCAATTTTGATCCAGCCATCTTTGGCTGAAATAGTTGGCAATGTATAGGCATATATTTGTGGAAAGACAACTTTTGTGGTCTTGATTGTTGTATTGTCAGTCATTTTCCGTACCCTTAATCAAATCGTTCCATTCGATTTTCTTTCCAATTCATAACCAATACTGGTATTGGTTCTTCTTGAGTTGACTGTATGGGGTCTTCATCCACCACATCAAACATACTCAATTGTTGTGGCTGTGGTGTTCTTTCAGAAGCCATCTTTGTCAACAATGGAATACCCCTTGTCAATCCGTCCATTTGGAACAGATTGTAACTAACAATTGTAGAGATTGTATCAACAAATGAATCCATCGGTAAAACCGTCCACTTCTCTACAAAATAATCCAAGTAGGTCCCCAACAAATTTTCACGTGCCAACAACAGTGAGTCTCCATTCCATTCAAAACCATAACTGGCTTTAAATGCCCACTCTACATGCCACTGCCAATCACAAAAATCATTGAGTTCCCTATTGATTCTGCGAAGTTTTCTGTCCAAAAAACCTTGCCGTTCTTCGAGTGGAATTGTCTCCCCTGTTTCAATATCATATCGACTCACAATATACGGAGCTTCACCACAGGTAATTTCAAGCCATGTTCTCTTGGCATATTCTTCAAGGTTGTCCATTTCCTCATCGAGTTGATCATTTTGCTTTTTGACAACCCACAATGGCGTAAAGACTTCAGCGTTCTCTTTCGTTCGTTCTTTCCGAACCATTTTATCTTTCAAGCAACGTGGGATGATAACACCTTGTTGGATATCTTTAAGGGATACTTCATCTGTATCCAAATGGCATAGGTCCGTCTCTTTCCCTTCGCTAGCCCAAATAATATTGTGTGCATTACCATTCATCGATCTAGTTCGATCAATGAGTAATGTCCTATACACTTCAGGCCTTTGAGCCAAAAGTGTTTTCCGCATATCCATAGTAGTGGCATGCGAAAAATTGACTGTGTCTGTCCACAATGGCTTTTGTTTTTGTAAATATGTTAGGAAATGACAACTTGTCGGATCTAAGACACTTGCTCTTTGTTCAATGTAATCACAGTATTGTGTTTTTCTCGCATCATCGCATGTATAACTAAGCGAAAACGAACCATCTTCTCTTGGTGTAAAAAGACCATTGCCATTTGCCTTTTCAAATAAGGAAACATTTGAATCAACACTATCTTTTAGGTATTCTGCACTATTGGCTTTCAATTCTTCTTCAATATCTTTCAAATCCAACTCATCATATTTATCCAGTGAAATTCGACCAATCACAGGCTCCCATTCCACGGATCGAAAAGCATGCTTTATCTTACTTTGATTTGTCTCATGTTTCTGAACATGTTCAATATCCTTTTCACTAAACCGACCAATCCAAATTGGTGATCTTCCTTTTAAAGCGATTACACGATCTCCAGTTCGGACTCGTGAGAGAAATGCAATTGCTTGATTCTTTGCAGAAGTCGATCGTTGCTCATCATCAAACCGATTTCTACAATAGTCTTCAAATGTTTTCCAAGCAATCGCATCCGTGAGAGCAAAATCCTCCCCAATTTTTTTATTCGACAATATATGAAAGCCAATGCCAGCAACACCATTGTGTAAAGCAAATGGATAATAACTATTCTTTGTGTCTCCAATTGAAATAGCCCACCATATTTTGGGAGGAGAGCCCACAGCCTTATCGTTTTGTGACAACCATCCCCTCAGCTGTACTTGCACGTCACTCTTTGCTTCCCACGAAATACTTTGGTCTTCAAAAGGACTTTGCCAAGAGTCCATCAACTCATCATTTTCAAAAAGATGTATCCTCCATTTGGATCGGATATTGTCGATGGATAACCACCAAGTGTCTACATCGTTGACAGGGTCATACCCCCAATCACTGTGATGATATGTGATTTTCGTATCATTTTTATGCACACGAAAATTTAATTCAGCCAAAACTGAAGCAAACAGATTTTTGTCTACAGGGATTTTATACCCAGTTTCACACATTGACGTTCCCAATTTTAAGATTATTTCTATCGCAAGATTGGAATGTAACATGCAAATCGAACATCAACCAATGAGACTAGGATTGAGCTTTTCACCTTAGCCAACATGATGATAGTACAGTTCCACCACCGTTTTCCCGCTTTCGAAAATCCTTTCCCGCTTTGCTCGAAAATCAAAGTTCAACCTACATCGAAATTGTGTCACCAACAGTCTTTACGAAATAGTGACCATGATCTCGTTAAGCAACCCATTTATGTTATTGGCTAATACTGCTTGTACACCCCATTTCCGAGTGACACGATGCCACAAACCAACACATTCGCTTCCTTCCTAACGCAGGTTGATTATTCGCTGATGGATTCACTGAACGCAGATCCAGAAGCAACGGAAAATGGCAACGACCACCAGCCCCGCGAGGTGTTTTCGGGTCATTACGTACCTGTAACACCAACCCCAATCCCAAGTTCAGAATACATCGCCCACAGTGCTGCCTTGTTTACTGATCTCGGCTTGAGTCAAGACCTCGTACAGGACGAACAGTTCAGTCGGTTGTTTTCAGGGGACATCACCGTAACTCACCCCCCCATGCTTCCATTTGGCTGGGCAACTGGGTATGCCCTCTCTATCTACGGGACTGAATACACGCAGCAATGTCCATTTGGAACGGGGAATGGCTATGGGGATGGACGAGCGATCTCAGTCTTTGAAGGAGTATTCGAAGGGAAACGCTGGGAGATGCAATTGAAAGGCGGCGGTCGAACACCGTACTGCCGAGGAGCAGATGGTCGAGCTGTTCTTCGTTCCAGTGTCCGAGAGTTTCTAGCACAAGAATACATGCACGCATTGGGGGTTCCAACTTCCCGATCGTTGACGCTCTATGTCTCGACATCCGAAAAGGTGCGCCGACCTTGGTATTCTGAGAGCTCCTTTTCTTTCAATCCCAACATCATGGTAGACAACTCTGCAGCGATCACAACACGAGTCGCACCGTCGTTTCTGCGCGTGGGCCAACTTGAACTCTTCGCTCGTCGAGTACGCAAAAACGACCATCCAAATGCGAAAAGAGAACTACAGATGATTGTACAGCATTTGATTGAACGCAATTACAAAGAAGACATTGACCCGAGTCTTGAATTCGTTGATCAGGTGATCGAACTCGCAGCTCTATTTAGACAGCGTCTTGTTGACCTCGTTGTGAATTGGATCCGTGTGGGCTATTGCCAAGGAAACTTCAACAGTGACAACTGCGCCGCGGGGGGCTTTACACTCGACTATGGTCCCTTTGGATTTTGTGAACTGTTCGACCCTCGTTTCCAGCCTTGGACCGGTGGTGGTGAGCACTTCTCTTTCTTCAATCAACCTGCCGCTGCCGAAGCCAACTTCAACATGTTTTGGAAGGCACTTCGCCCTCTGGTAGGCGACGATACGGCACTTGCAAGACTAGATACAATCAAAGACGGATTCTCCGACGCAATGAGCCAAGCCTTTGAAGACATGTGGGCAAAAAAACTTGGTCTACGTCAATTCGATGAGACCTTAGTGCAAGGGCTTCTCCAACTCATGATTGAAGCCAAGGCTGATTACACGATGTTTTTCCGGAGGTTGTCTCACATTCCGACCGACATCGATGGGTTGAAAGAGAGTTTCTATGCACCCAGTTCAGCAGATATTGATGCACGGTTGAATGGTTGGCTGCAACGTTGGCGTGATCGTCTCAGCCGTGAAGGTGACCTTACAGAAACTTCGGCTGCGATGAAACGAGTCAATCCCAAATACGCCTGGCGCGAATGGTTGGTCGCTCCCGCTTACCAAAGAGCCGAAGAAGGAGATTACAGCCTCATCAGAGACCTTCAGGCGGTGCTGAACAATCCATACGAAGAACAGTCTCCAGAAGTTTCGGTCATGTTTGACCGACTACGGCCCAAAGAGTTCTTTGACGTCGGTGGGATATCCCACTACAGCTGCTCCTCATGACTGTGAACCTGAACAGCACATATTTTAGAACGTCTCGTCCTATACACTCTAGAGTCCGGTCAACGTAGGACCAAACGAGTTTGCTGTGTAGAGCTATTTGATCATCCTCTCACTGGCTATATCGTAATCCAAACCTTAAGGTCTTATCGGAATCGAATCTGAGCATGCATACCTGAATCAATCGGCCCGATCACTAGCTACTGGCTGCCGCTGCGGCCGCCGCTACAGCGACCATCTCTTGTGCAAACACCAACCCAACAATAATAGAGACCAATCGAGCATTAAAACCATCATCATTGTCAAAATGTTCTAGCAATGCCAAGTTGATGGCCAATAACAACCGAGTTTCTCGAGTTCCTGTATCCAATTTTTTGTAGTACCCCATCAACTCTCCGACCGTGGCTTCTATTGGCAAGCCTGACGCAGCAAGCACCGCAGCAGCAGGGCGAAAATTGGGAGCGAAAAATGAAAATTCTGCGGAAAGCAGCTCTGTGATTTTAGCATAACGTTCTTCTAAACTACTCACATCGACACCTGGCCACAAAGACACAACTTGAGACGCCGCCTGTAGTTCATCTGCCCATGAACCGATTCCCCAGCCTCGATACCCGCCTCTTTTCAAGGCTTGGAAGCACTCTTCTGTCAATTCTACTTGAGTATTCGGTTCACTGTTCTGCATTGCATGTAAAAGTCCATAAAAGAGATCGTTGTTTCCAGTGACCCATGGGTGATCTTGCTTCCACCCCGCCATAATGGCTGTCATCTTTTCAAGCACCTCTGTACTATCCTCTGTATACAAACCCATATAGAGCGCTGTACCTTTCGTATATACGCTACCGGCAGTAAAAAAACCCGTGAGGCCAGAGGTTCTCAAACTCGCTCTGTTGTTCTTAGCCCGACGAAGTATCTCCTCCGGCTCCATACCGTGGATCATACCAAGTATCCCGACGGTATTGAACAACTCACCCTGTAAACCGGAAAAGAAGGTCGCGGACCCTTTACACCGCTTCCAATACTCCAATAACTCATCACATCGATCGGTTGAATTGGTTGCCACTAAAAGCAACGATTGAGTTATCAAAACGTCAGATGCCCGTGACCATCTAGAAGTTTGCGAACGAAGGGTTGTATAGGTTTCTTGCAACAGTGTAAATTTACTCATAACGGCTCCGGAATACAGACTCTCGAGCAATGGAAGATATACCAAATCAGTATGTCCCTCCCTAACTCAATAGAATCATTTCTACATCTACAAAACATTGGTCTAAGGCTTTAGCACTCCAATCACGGAATGCTGATTTGTATGTTAAGAATTGTACACCATTTTGAGAGGCAACAATAACTCGGCAACACCTACTTCGTGCTTCGAACCAATCTCAGTCCCATCTGTCCATCGCGATAACCAGGTGCCGTATTGTAGCGAAAGGCATTGCGAATCACATTTTTGGGACTCTGATAGCTGCCGCCTCGCAACACTTTGGTCTCTCCTGAAGAGGGTCCCACCGGATCTGTATTCGGGAAAAGTGAAGTATCCGACTCATACCAATCTTCTACCCATTCAAACACATTCCCGCTCATGTCGCACAAATCCATTAAATTCACGTCTTTTCCGCATACAGCATGTGTTCGACGCCTTGACGAGTCCTCATACCAAGCCACTTTGCTCGCTGTAGAACTACCAGAAAAACGATGGGATTCCCACAAAATTTGCTGGGACCCACCTCCTCTAACATGATACCCCATCTCTCTAGCACTCCACTCCCACTCTGCTTCCGTGGGTAGACGATACCCATTGGCGGTACCCTCTCGCTCAACGGAGGGTGCCAGTTGATTGCATGTATGGGTATCCAACCCCAATTTAAACCCACGAGGAAGAGCATACACTGCTTGAAAACCCTGTTGATCACTCAGCATATTGGCAAATACCACTGCATCACACCACGAAATATTTTCCACCGGACAGTCAGAGCCACAACTACGGTTGTTGGATGGGTTTTGACCGGTCACACCACTCCACACTCCTTGTGTCACCTCGGTGATGCCAATGGTAAATGGTTGAGTCAGCAGTACCTGATGCTGCTGCTCATCTCGATTGCGGCCCATTTCTGAATTCGTACTGCCCATCCAAAAACGTCCAACCGCTACATTGACCATCGGATAATCAACCGCTGAAGAAGTGGAACGATTTGTATGTTGTAGAGCGCCGCGGGATAAAGCCACCGATAACTGATTCCCCTCTGCTACCAGCTGTATCGCACCAATCCAGGTGCCCTCTGAAGATTCTACACGCAGCTGTTCTGTACAAAGAGGTGCCTGCAACGAAGACCGAGTATCTCCAATAAGTACATCATCCGCATAAACCTGAGCCAATACCGACTCTCCTTTCCAATTTCGAGCGTCCAAAGTCAACATCGTTTCCTTTGGCGCTAATTGTACGGGCCAGTTGAATCGATCTCCAGATTGAAGATCAAACTGAATCGACGCTGGATTGTAACACCCATCTGATATGGTCAATTCATGCCTCCCGACAGGCACCTGAGCCTGAACCGGAGTTTGTTTCCACACCTGACCATCCAAAGAAATCTGTACACCACGCGGTCCATTGAGTACGGAAACTTGACCCATTGTCGAAGATAGATCACGATGAACGTCCTCGGACTTGGTAATCGTCAGCACCTCACTAATCGTCAGAGAATTACTGGCTTCCCAGCGCAGTTCATGACTTCCTTGTTCGACACTTCGAAGGCACGGTGTCTGCTCACAAATCAGTTCACCGTCCAGAAACACTGTTGCCTTGGGTGTCGTGGTGAAAGTGATCTTGGCAGTGTCGTTAACGATATTCAACCCCTTCCGAAGAAGCGTTTTGGAGCCTTCAAAGGTTGCTTCAACTAGAGCGACTGGATCCGTTGCTTGCACTTTATGCATCGCCAACAAAGACCCACTGTCCGATTGATGAAGTTTCAACATCACCATCTGGGTGTCTCCAAGCTGAGATATCGTACCTGAAACCACCAAGTCCGCACCAATATTTCTCGCCAATTCCACCTCACAGGCTCCATCGATGCAGGTTTCGTCCTTCCCCATATCGGTTAAGATCTGCATCATGTTCTCTCGAGTGATGATGCTATAGACCAAAGGATCCAATTGATCGAGTGCCCCTGCGCGTGCTTGATCGGATAAAATACTGACCAAATCTTCATTGTCAGACCCCGTAAACTCCAGTACAGCCAAGTGATCTGCCCACCCCAAAGACAGCAATGACCACAACATCCACATATTTCCTCCTCAGTAGATTTGCGTTGATTACATGAAGAACGCAGACTCCATAGATAACTTACAGTAAACTATGGCATAAGATGTCAATACTTCAACAAAACGCCAACACACCATTGTATTCCCATCCGCTATTGGTTGGATTCATATATGCGATCATCATCCGATTGTTCATATGTCCATGGGACTTTGATGTCTCAACAGATCTGATTGGTTTTTTAGGCACAGACACCCTAGACACCCTCTCCCTGCGATGGGCATTTTGGCATCCAGAATCTCATTTCTTTCCAATCGGATGGGATGCCACCAAAGTCACCCCAAATATCTTCGATCACTTATTGTTTGTCCCACTCCTGCACCTTCCATTTCCCATGGCTGACAATCTATGGTGGCTCAGTCAGTTATGGGTGTCTCTTGTCTGTGCTCATATGTACGGACACTGCTTATCAGAAAACCAGTCTTCAGGATGGATGGGAGGGGTCACATTGATCGTGTGCGACTCTTTACTTCGTGAATTGAATTGGGGACACGCCCCCCAAGCGATGTGGTGGGCACCCTTGTGTACCCTCATCGCTTTGGAACGATGGCAACAAACACATGATCGACGATGGATGTTCGGAAGCGGTATCGCCCTCGGAGTATCCGGTTGGTGCTATCTCTATTTCATGCCTTTCATCGGACTGATTACAATTCCCATTTGGTTCAAGAAAATGCGGTCTGCAATCCTGTGGGGACTGATTGGAATCATCACTCTTTCTGGAAACCTCATATGGCTGTACGCTCACACTTCAGAGATGCTAAACGTTCCTACTCCACCTCTCATCAACGGTCAAACCCTCACCACAATACATTCCGCAACCGTAGACTCCTTTTGGAGTGGTACACCGATAGACATCAGCAATCAGATCTCCATTATTTGGATGATGGCCGTTTGTATAGGGGGGTATCGTCTTTGGGGTCAACAACGCCGTCACTTTTGGATGGGTACAGTCTCTATCCTTCTGGGACTGGGCTTAATTGCTGGCACCCATTTGCCTTTTTTGGATCTGTTCAGTCACCTTCCATTCATGTCACGTCTATTGTGGCCTGAACGATTTGGCATATTGATCGCGATCGGGATGATTGTCTTGGTCTCCAGTGTTCCAAAAGCCCGGTGGCTCATTCCACTGGCCTGTATTGAGTTTACTGTCCGATCTGGAAATCTACCACTTCACACAACCAGTCTAGAGCCATGGCAATGCTTGCGATCCTTAGAGAGCGCAGACCAAAGTTCTGTACTAGAACTCCCACTGAAAGACGGCGACTCCTTATACAACCAACAAAGTCTACGACAACGATTCCATCAACGTCCTCTTGTCAACCCCTTCATCCTTCCACCGTTTGTTCAGCCACCCACAAAATGGACATCGATACAAAGAATGCCTGCTCTTCAAGCCATCGATGGAGAACTCCCATTTACAACAATCCACCTATCAGACTTACAAGCGATGGATATTGGCACCATTTTGATCGATCGTGTACTGTTATCCGCCTCCAAACAAAAACAGATCCGAAGGCATCTTTCCTCTACTTTGGGCGACCCAATAGATTTACAATGCGCATATGTATGGCCTCTCAATGACCAGACCATTACTCCCAACAATGATACCAGCCCATTACCATACTCAAGACCAATCGTAAACAGTACACAAGAGCCTCTGTAACTGAGACTCAATTTTTGTCTTTATATCCAGTCATTTCTTTCCACAACCTCGAAAAATTAGGTGGCTGCAGACCAATCGACACAGCCGCTTTGCTTTTGTTCCCTGACCGCTTGTCGACATGATATGGCAAATACGAACATAAGAATTCCAAATGCGCCCTTTTCTTTGCTTCCGAATACTTTCCGTCATACCAATCTGGATGTTCAGTTTGACTTGAGATGGATGACACAGTCTGATTGGTTGGAAAGGCTTGCTTACCGTGGTGCCAAAACATATGCACCGGAAGAAGCTCTACATCATCGGGCTTCGAACGCACAAGCGCCCGTTGAATTTCACGTTGCAACTCTCGAACATTGTTGCGATGCCAATCATACCCTTCCATGATTTTCAGAGCCTCTGCCGATATAGAACGAACCTGACGGTTACAGGGCTTATTGTACTGTTCAATAAAGTGATAGGCCAGCAATTGAATATCCTCAATACGCTCTCGAAGTGGGGGTACATAGAGTTCTTGAATGGAGATTCGATAATACAAATCTTCTCGAAAGTAGCCTTTGTTGACCGCCGCTTCTAGATTGACATTGGTTGCCGTGATGATTCTACCAGTAAAGGGCTCTGTCGTATCCGCTCCAACAGGGCGATACTCCTTCTGCTCCAACAGTCTCAATAGCTTGGCTTGAAGTGGCAATGGCAGTTCACCCACCTCATCTAGAAACAATGTCCCAGAAGCAGCGGCACCACACAGTCCGATGCGTGAACTCGAAGCCCCCGTGAAAGAACCTTTACGGTGACCAAAAAGTTCCGCTTCAAAGAGCTCTGGCGATATTGATGCACAGTTCACTGGTACAAAATCTCCAGTCCGCTCAGACTCACTGTGTAGAGCCTTGGCTACCCGTTCCTTCCCAACACCGCTCTCACCAATGATCAAAGTGGCCACTTCTAAGGGAGCAATATTTTCAATCTGTGAAAGCAAGTGCCGAATCCCATCTGAACGGCCTTTTATTCCGTGTAACCCAGCCTGCTCTCTAAATCGGTTCAGTTCAGTCTTCGCTTGTCGAAGTTCGAGCAATTCCAGCTGCTGAGACCACAGCTGACGCGCTTGACGAAGCTGAAAATAGAATCGATTCCAGTCTTGAATTGGACGCACAAAATAGTCTTTGGCCCCTAGCTCTAAGGACTCTGCCACTTGAGAAGCGGAAGGATTCTTGGTAATGGCTAAGATAACGATCGCCGGATGGGCCTTAGTCAGTCGACCAATATACTGAAGACCGTCGATTCCATCAGTGTCCATCGATACGATTATCGTGGATACCGTCAGTTGTTCTAGGAAAGTATCAACAGACAAGGTCGAATCTGCCGTGTGTACATCAAAGCCTTGCTTCGAAAGCATCTTGACAAAGGCATTGGACAACTTTGATACTCGATCAATAATGAGAATGGAGGAACTTTTATGCACAACGTGGTATATCTGTAAATTGGTACAATTATTATAACTATATAGTTTATATTTCAAACGAAACCGTAAATCAATGCCATATGATAAAAAGGTCGTTATATTTATCAAGATTTGCTAATAGGCAATACTCCTTTACTCACAAAATCATCACCTTCTTCATTTGATCACTACCCATGAGCATTTCTACGGCCGTCATTGCTAATTTTGACAGAGATCAGCACAATGCTATTCGGCTGATGAACCATTGTCTGCCGATGATTCAACATGGCATGTCAGAAACTGCCGTGATCGAGCTGTTTGAAGAACATGTTGCTAGTTTTGGATTTCTAGGGTTTCTACGTAGACCTGTGGTTCACTTTGATCACCGCCCAACATTTCGCTGGGGTCCGTCCAGCAATCGGATCTTAACCAAAGGGGCGGTCGTCCAGTTACACATTCAACCTTACAGTAACGAAGCGTTTGGAAATACCGGTGTGTCCTTCACATTTGACGCTCCCACCATTCCGATTGTAACAAAAGCACGCGATCTATGTATTGCGACATCCACCTTTGCAGGTCACACCAAGAAGTCTGGAGAGCTGATAGTATTTGCGCAATCATGGGCTACCAATCACCGTACTGAATTGGATCAGGAAAGCATTGGGCACTTCTGTTTCCCCAATTCAAATGCTGGACTCTTTGGTCAACTCTGGCCGAACAGTATGCGTGGATTGACACAGCTCCGTCGATATCAACTCCAATGGTTCAATCCACGTCCCTTGGATGGGATATATGCCATCCATCCTGATATTCGTCAGGACAATCGTCGGCTCGGTTTCGCAGAGTTGCTGTTGGTAACTCCCGAAGAAAGACGTGTTCTAGGACGGGAGAGTATGACAGACATCTGCACGTTCATCGGAGCCCCCACCCGTTGACTATCGGCAGATTGACCATGACCATTGGAGCATTCATGAAAATCGCACACCTTACAGACATCCACTTTCAAACCGACCCCAAAATCGGCGACTTACGATACATCAAACGCTTGATGGGTAGTACAAATCTGTATTTACTCGGACGAAAAGAGAAATTTGGTCTTGAAGTACAGAAGAAAAGTGTCGCAAAGATTGTTGAAATGCAACCAGACCTGGTCATTCTGACAGGAGATCTCACAGCACAGGCACTAGACCCTGAGTTTGATTTGGCCAGACGAGAACTGGATCCCATTTTGTCTCAATTTCCAACCGTTATCATAGCCGGGAACCACGATACATACATTAACCCCTTCCCTTCAAATATGAGAGAACGTTTTGAGCCTTGGTTGGCCAATGATGGTGTCGACCTCCGTACTTTTGGGAAAGTTGGTGTGCTCACCGTTGAAAGCTGTCGCCCAACCTTGTTGTCGAGTGGATATGTGGACCCGAAAAGACTCCTCAAGGCCTCAGAACTCTTGAAAGAATCGACAGCAGAATTCCACTTTATGTGCATGCATTACCCCCTGCTCAATCGACGCGGTGAAACGTATGGACCCGCCACTCGAGCCCTCTCCAATGCAGACGATGTTCTAGAATGGCTAAAGGGTGAACATAAGGTCTCAGCCTATCTTCATGGTCACGAACATCATGGCTATATGGTGGATTTAGAAACAAAAGGTGGTCCTGTACCTTCGATCAATCCAGGGGTCAGCGGATACAATATCGACCTTAAAAAAAGACGATTCCCACATGTAGCCTGCTATACAGTGAACGGTTCGAACCTAGAAGGCATAGAACGATGGCAGCTAATGGATATGGATACCGGTTATCAACTCGAAGAAGGTGAGGCTTTCAGCTCTCGCTTATAGAATGATTTGATCAAACTGAACGACTTTGTCCCTCTCTAATGAGAGGGGGTTTGAAGTGTGAATCAATGAATAAGCCACATCAACTGAAACTGTTGCCTAAACGTTTCAAAGATGTCGCTCAGAATCCGACTCTCGACATTTAGGCGTTCGTAGTACCCTAAGAGGTATGGCAACGCACAATGATGTTGAACACACCTTCAATACGGGAGTGAATTCAAGTATCAGAATCAAATCCTTCACGGTACGTGCAGAGAGTACTCCTCAACGGACAAAGATATGGAAGGTGCAATAATCGCGATTATCGGTTACATAGTTCAAAAAAACCATTAACGCACTTCCATCCTAGGGTGGATCCCACATGAGGATACACATGTACACATCTATCATTTTAAGCCTACTAATTGCCTGTGGCGATGGCAACTCTGAAACCACAGAAATAAAAACTGTGACAGAGCAAACAGAAACAAAAACAACCAGTGAGGACA
>CALDQI010000366.1:0-4677 GCA_937911635.1 uncultured Pseudomonadota bacterium
TTGTCAAATGTAGTGATCACCAAAAGTGGGAGTGCGTCGGTACCATTTCGGCAGACCCAGATGTAAAAGAATGGTCCATGTACGTATATGAGAGCAACCAAGTTGTCATCTCTCGTCAGGAACATACTCGCACGGTCGTATCCATCATAGATGTCTGCACAGGAGAGCCAACAGCACCTTTGCTTGAACTGACCCGTATGGAGTCTCCAAGTTTCTGTACATTGGCAGATGGCACGCTACTGTGTTGCACAAAGCATGATTGCCACAGCATTTTTGTATAGAGCTGTATACAGAATGTCGGACGTACACTATCAATCTTTACAAACGATACGAAACCCCAATGAGTCCCAGCCTTCAGTCGCAGGTGCTCGGCCACGAAGAGTGACTCTAGAGTTGATCTCATCTCCTGTAAAGGATCCTCCTCTACAGACTCGCCCTCCATCATCGGTAAAAGATATCGGATCAGAGTCGGGTGACCGTTCGTAGAATGTCGAGTCGTATCCATCCCAGCACCATTCCCACACCAGACCACTCATATCGTACAAACCAAGAGCATTTGGCGCTTTCATCCCAACTCGTGGCAACACGCGCTCGCTATTGCTGGCGGTCCAAGCCACAGCATTGATATCCTCTGAACCTGAAAACTGAAATGGTTGAAACGCTTTGGCTGCACATTCCCACTCTGCTTCCGACGGTAATCTATATCCGTTGGCTACCAAGTCGTAGCGCACATCGCTTACTTTGAGCGGCAAATTGTCTTTCGTGAGCATCTCTGACTCGACCCAATACACTGGTTCCCTGTCCGTTGCGACACTCAATTGATTGCAAAATACCAGTGCCTCGAACCAATGTACCTGTACGACCGGCTTTAAGGCCCCTTGCAAATCAGTTGGCATCTCTGGAAGGTAGCCCATGATAGACCAAAACAATTGTTGGGTGACGGGAACGCTCCCTATCCAAAACCCTTCTGTCAACTGGACCGTGTGAATCGGTTGTTCAAAATCCCAAGCCTCCAGAGAGTCATCACCCATATCAAATGAACAAGCCCCTACCCATTCCATTGACTCTGATAGCTGTCGTAAACGACTGGACAATATCCCATCATCTTGTACAGTCAGCAACGAACCATCTAATTTGAACAGCTCGTCAAACGTACCTCTATGAACTAATCTTGCCAAGGTTTCACGGTCCAACGAGCGCACAGAACTCCAAAATTCCGACCAGTCTACAATACTATCAATCGGTTCATAGACGCCATACTCCAACTGAACATGGTTCATCCAATACGGCAACGGAGCACTTGATCGCAATGCAGTGTCTATGGCTACGATGGGTTTAAAGGCTTCCATTTCGGTAGACAACCGACACTCAAGTTCTGATATCCATTCCAGCAATTCAACATTGAGATTTTTCGCCTCTGAGAGTGATAATGGAATCCGTTGACCTTTGTGTACCCAAATCAATCGATTCCGATGAATATGTACTGTTGGCTTCATTGAATAATCCGATCACTGTTCGAGTCAATTTGATAGAAAATTTGGTTCCGTCTTGTTACTAGGACAGGACATTGATGTTCTATCGTCTCTACAGGAAAATTACCATGTCCCAACGTATACTGTGCTACTTACCCGCTGAACGAGTCTCTTTGTGCACAACCATTTTCTCTGCCAAAGCGATCCCTGTTGTAGACCTCTGTTACTCTGATCGTTCTAGAGTTCCAAATGGGGCGTGGGTTCGAACAAGAAGCAAACGAGACATCCCTGGTAAGGGTCCAGTAATTTTGGCTGGTGGACAGCATCGTTCACCGATTAGAGGTCGCGAAACATGGTTGGAAGTTACCAAATTACGGAAGGTTCCTAGAGGCTTTGCCGGAATCATCTTGCGAACTCGAGAGGCTGGTGGCTGGTGCTCGGACAAGACTTGGGGAGAATTACAAGACAAGATATCCAAATTGGATGCCGAAAAAACCATCCTCGATGTGGGTTTTTCACCAGATGAATGGCGACCACTTCAAAAACAGTTTGCTGGAACAGTCATCTCGTCACAGCTGTTTGCCTTTTCAGAGTTTGGACTGCCAACCCAGCTGCTGACGTTACTGCAGCGGCTAAACGAAGCCCACTTAATTCACCACAACAATAGCTCCGTAGCCAGTCATCCCCTCAGTGAGGGACTGGAAAATCTCATCAGTGGAACAGACTGGTGGCGCATTTCCGATGGGTGGCTTCGAGAAGACAACCCGTCTGCAAAACCTGCACCTTGGGGTTCGGCAGCTCTACAAGCCATCGAGTACACTCAGAAGTTTGGCTCTATTGAAGCGTTTTTAACCGCATATCATACTAAACATGTGTCTATAGAAAACACACCTTTAGATTCCATATCGCCTTCAATACCTGTCATCGTCCAACCGAATCTTGAAGATACAGAAACGGTCATACACAACACGCCAATTGCTACAGACACGACTTTGCCAAGGACAATCGTCACTCCACCTGAGCGTAGTCAAGAACCCATCGCCATTGTTGGAATGGGGTGTCGACTTCCGCAAGCCAGCACGATTTCAGAATTGGAAACCCTACTGCGAAACGGTACCGATGCCATTCGAGAAGTTCCAACCGATCGCTGGGATCCACGGTTGTTCTGGGATGCAGATCCGAAAGCAGAGGACAAGACCTACAGCAAGATCGGCGGTTTTATCGATGGGTTCCACTTTGAACCAAAGCGATTCCGAATTCCTCCGAAAGTCGCCTCGCAAATTGATCTCGTACAGCAACTGACCCTGATGAGTGTTGCCGATGCCTTAGACGATGCGAAGTTCACTGCCAACAACAATGTATCCAACGAGCGTGTTGGAGTAATCTTGGGCAATTCAATGGGTGGTGAATCCTCCGATGATCACACCATTCGCACACGGATCCCTGAGATTGTTCAACACATGATTGAAGGATCGACCTTTACAAATCTGTCTGCAGAAAAACAATCCGCGCTGCTTCAAGACATCGAGCGCAGTAAAGACCGATTGCCCACCATTAATGAAGACACCATGCCCGGCGAACTGGCCAATGTGGTTGCCGGTCGAATTGCCAATGCGTTTGATTTTAACGGTCCCAATTACACGGTTGATGCTGCCTGCGCTTCTTCAATGGCCGCCATACAAGCGGCGGTGAAAGGACTCCACGACGGCGAATTTGACATGGCAATTACCGGTGGTGCCGACCGATCAATGGGGGTCCCCACATACGTTAAGTTCTCGAAAATTGGAGCTCTATCTCCAAACATCTCCGCTCCCTTCGATGAGTGCGCCAATGGTTTTGTAATGGGTGAGGGGTGTGCGATACTTATCCTGAAACGCCTCTCTGACGCTGAACGCGATGGGGACCGGATTTATGCAACGATTCGCGGGATCGGTGCTTCAAGTGACGGCAAAGGCAAAGGGATTACAGCCCCGAACCCTAAGGGGCAACGACTGGCGTTGCAGAGGGCCTATCACAACGCAGGGGTTTCCATTGATAGTGTTGCCTATTTTGAATGTCACGGTACCAGCACTCAAGTGGGAGACAAGGTAGAAGCCACAGTACTGACAGAATCTTTGACGGCCCAGCATACAAAGCCTGGTTTGGCAAAGCCTGGTTTGGCAAAGCCTCGCTTGGGATCGATCAAAAGTAATATTGGACACCTAAAGAGTGCCGCTGGAGCTGCTGCCGTCGTAAAAGGTGCCCTCTCTTTGTACCACAAAACATTGTACGCCACAGCCAATGTCACGACGCCGCGTCAAGATATCCCGTTGGACAAAATTCAGATCCAAACGCGTACAGAACCATGGGAATCCACCGAGATTCGTCGGGCCGGTGTATCGGCATTCGGATTTGGGGGAACCAATTTCCACATCGTTTTAGAAGAGCAACATAGCACTGTTCTACGCTCGGAAAGCGTCATTCAGGAACCGATTCCTGTCGAACTGACTTGCCTATCTGCCTCAACGAACAACGTCCTCCGTGAAACCATCGAACAGCTTGAGCAAACTGGAGAGGCACATTTCAATCCCATCGATCCAATCCGCGTAATCTTTTCAAGCGCAGACGACGCAGAACTCTCGAGTCAAATCGAAAGACTCTTGGAAACACTCCATAAAGAAAGAAATCCAGCCACCTTATCCGGTCGCGGAATATTTTACATTGACCGTCGCGACGGAGATTTCTCAAAGGCTACAAAGGCCTTCTTGTTCACAGGCCAAGGTAGCCAATACCTCAACATGGGTATGGAACTCGCCAAAAGATTTGAGATTGTACAGCAAACCTTTGACGAAGCCGAGCACATTTTTCAAAAGGAAGTCGGCGTTTCATTAAAGTCCTTCATCGAGGGCAACTCCAATATGAGTCTGGAAGATCGTGAGGCTCAGTTAAAAGACACACGCATCGCTCAACCAGCAACACTTGCGATGGACATTGCGATTGCAAGACTCCTTCTATCTTTTGGTATTGAAGCCGACATGGTCGCGGGACACTCTTTGGGGGAATACGCAGCCTGTGTCGTAGCTGGAATACTTAGCTTCACCGATGCGATTCACGCAGTCTCTGCCCGTGGACGAGAAATGGCCGCCATTCATCTAGATGACGCAGGGAAAATGGCGAGTATTTCAGCCGGAATGAATACGGTGGCGCCGTTACTAGAGCAGGCTGA
>CALDQI010000367.1:0-7221 GCA_937911635.1 uncultured Pseudomonadota bacterium
ATAACTTCTAAAGCATTAAAAAATAAATTAATTGAAGTAAATACCAACTTGAGATTTGAGGACAAAGAAGAAAATGAAAAAAAGTCATATTTTGAAATAGTTTATTCTACAATTTTAAAAATTAATGAAGAAATTAATGATAAAAAGGAAATGGAAAAAATTATTTTATGTGATGTTCAAACTAAAATTTATCCAGATCTAGAAAAATCTCTTTTAAACCTTCTGCACAACTCTGGTTATGAAGAAATTAAGTTTGAGAAAAAAGTAGATTTTGAAGCCTTATATAACAGCCGGCTTAATTAAAGAAATTTTTTTTCAAATCTTTTTTTAAATATTCTTTATGTTTCTTAAGTTCTTCAACAGTTGGTGCAATTACTTTTTTAAAATATTCAACCTTATTATTATTTAAATTAATTTGGGTGTCTTGAGTCTGAAAATTAAGAGTTGGTTCTTTTTGATCAATTAAATTAATATAAACTTTTGCTAGAAGATCACAGTCGACTAATGCTGTATGGTTAGTTCTTTTTGAATTATCTACTCTATATCTTTTACAAAGAGCATCCAAACTAACAGGTGAACCAGGATATTTATCTCTCGCCAAAATTAAAGTATCAATTACTTCATTAGTTAGTTTTTTTTTCCCTAATAAAGAAAGTTCATTATTCAGATGCCCAAGATCAAACTCAGAGGTCGAAGCATTTCTGCACGAGACTTCATACCAGACGATCTTGCTTTTCAACCTTTTGAAGGCTACCCAGAAGATATCGGTCGTATTGGTCAAGTACTTAGAGAGGCTGATGCTGGCAAACGCATTCGCTTAACCTTCTTTGGGGCTTCCCATACGGCTGGAGATTTTTGGACCGGTCAAATCCGACGGGTTCTACAAGCCAGATATGGCGACATCGGTCATGGATTTGTCATGCCGGTCGCGATGGCAAAAGGAAGTCGCGGTCACGATATTAATCTGTGTTCTAATGGAGAATGGAAACGAGACTATGTTGGCAAGGAAGAGGGTCATGGAGATGATGCTTACGGGCTTGGAATGAGTGTTTCCAGTTCAAACCCAGCCGACTTTGCATGGGCTGAAACCACACATCAAAACTCATTGGGTCGAAATTTTTCCAGTGCGAGAATCTTTACGTTGGGTACATTTGGAGGCGGCGGACTCTTGGCTCAAATCGATCGCAGCGATCCATTTTTACTTCCAACAAATAGAGAAAGTGCTGAACTGATTGAAACGAACATACACGTTCCATTAAATGGACATCGCATCACCCTCTCACCAATTGGAGATGGTGAAGTCAGAATCTTTGGTATGTCGCTTGAAAGTGAAGGCCCTGGTGCTCTGGTAGATTCCATTGGTATTCGAGGACGTCAAGCGAAAACATGGCTACAATGGAATGAGACCATCTTGAGGGACATGCTATCGATACTTAGTCCGGACATCATTGTCCTTGCGTACGGCACTAATGAAGCAAACGATACAGATTACCAGATGGATAATTATGAGCGAGACCTGAGAGCAGTTCTGGATAAAATGCAAAGGGTACATCCAACTTCTTCATGTATTTTGGTTGGTCCCAGTGATCGAGGTTCTAAGGTCAACGACAATGAATACAGCGTATGGGAACGCACTCAACTCGTCGCAGATGTACAGCGCACGGTCGCACCTGATTTCGGCTGCGTATTTTGGGATTGGCAACAAGCGACTGGAGGGGCAGGTTCTATGATCGCATGGAATCGAACCGAGCCTAGACTGTCCAGCAACGATTTAATTCACTTTACAGGAAAAGGATATCAAGTCTCTGCAGATCAATTCTTACAGGCATTGGATGATGCCGCGTTGAACTTTCAAGAGACTACACCTAAAAATCGCTTCCGATTGTGGAAAAAATGATCATCAATAATAATCTATACAATCGAAATTTCGGACACTTTTTGGCATCGCTTTTTTTTACACGACACTTTTGCTGTCATACGATCATAGAGATATTTTTTTTTATAAAAAAAATCTTCCGATACCATTGTACCTCTTGAGGATTTTCTATTGTCCTGTCAATATTTTTCATTTGACCTTGATACAAAAATCTCATAATGTGAAAGAGTTCCTAGTGAGGATTGAACTCAAATTTAATTCTCCCTAACCTCCCCCTAAGAATACCCTAAAGTTGTATCTGTACATTTTATGGTTTCTTGTGCCCTCATACGCAACTTTTCTGTTTGCACACCTCCCATGTGCAGCTTCGTTTCACTGAGACTTGTATGGCCCCTAGCCACCACTGCGCTCAGTGTATACCCCCCTGTAACCATCAAAATCTTCCACCACCTCCCACTGGATACCAAATGGATAACACCATCACCTCTGACACCACTTCCACCACCACCACACAAACTCCGCGTCGAAATATGCACACTCAGATGCGAGTTCTCAAAAGAAATGGCGATTATGAATCTGTCGACCTGAATAAAATTGTATTCGCCATCAACCGTTGCTGCGATGGTTTGAACAATGTCGATACCTTGCGTGTTGCAACCCGTACAATTTCTGGTCTGTATGATGGTGCAACCACCCAAGAATTGGACGATCTCTCTATTCAAACAGCGGCATCATTCATGGCTGAAGAACCTGAATACTCGTTTTTAGCCGCTCGACTGCTCAGTAATTATATTGAAAAGGAAGTCGGAAACCAAAACATTTGGTCCTTCTCTCAGTCTGTACAAAAGGGATATGATGAGGGCATCATCAACGAAAAGCTCCTCAACTTTGTCAATACCCATGCTCGAAAGTTGAATCACGCTATCAACCTCGATCGAAACAATCTCTTTCACTACTTTGGACTGCGTACCGTATACGATCGCTATTTGATCAAGCATCCAACTTCTAGACTCGTACTGGAAACCCCTCAGTACTTTTTGATGCGTGTAGCCTGTGCAGTCTCAGATGACATTAAGGATGCATTGGATTTGTATGATCTGTTCTCACGATTGGAGTACTTGACGTCATCACCGACTCTATTCAATGCGGGTACCAACCATCAACAACTGTCTTCTTGTTTCTTGTTAGACTCTCCAGAAGACAATCTAAGAAAGATCTACGATCGATACGCAGACATCGCTCAATTATCTAAATTTAGCGGTGGTATCGGTTTGGCGTACAGCCGAATTCGAGCACGCGGTTCACACATTCGCTCTACCAATGGTCTCTCTAACGGTATCATTCCCTGGCTCAATACTCTTGATGCCTCTGTTGCAGCAGTCAATCAAGGTGGACGACGCAAAGGTGCTTGCTGTGTCTATCTAGAGACTTGGCATGCTGATATCCTCGAGTTCTTGGAACTGAAAGACAACACTGGTGATGAAGCCCGGCGCACCTACAACCTCAACTTGGCAAACTGGGTACCAGACCTCTTTATGCAACGGGTTCAAGAGGACAAGATGTGGTCTCTCTTTGATCCAAAAGTGGTTCCAAACTTTCCAGACATCTATGGTGAAGAGTTTGAGAAGGCCTACATCGAAGCTGAAGCAAACGAACTCTACGAGACTCAAATGAATGCTCGGGACTTGTACAAGCGCATGCTGCGAACACTCGCGCAAACAGGTAATGGTTGGATGACCTTCAAAGATCGCTCCAACACCACCAGCAACCAAACTGGGCTGCCAAACAACGTTATTCACCTCAGTAATCTTTGTACAGAAATCCTTGAGGTCACCAACCAGCAAGAAGGCGCTGTTTGCAACTTGGGTTCTCTCAACTTGGGTCGCTGCGTTGTCAACGGTGAGTTTGACTTCTCTCGATTGCGTAGAAACGTTTCGATAGCCGTCAAGCAGCTCGATCGCGTCATCGATCGCAACTTCTATCCTTTACCAATGACACAACGCTCTAACACGAAGTGGCGGCCTATTGGTCTCGGATACATGGGTCTACAAGATGTGTTCTTCAAATTGAAACTTCCTTTTGATTCAGCGGAAGCGCAAGCCATCTCCAAGCGCATCGCTGAAGAGATCTTCTTTTCAGCATACAGTACGTCAAATGAACTCGCTCGAGACCTGGGTCAGCATCCAAACTTCCACGAGACTAGAGCCGCTAAGGGCGTCTTGCACGTGGACCACTGGGATACCGATCTGAACGATCCAGCGCGCTGGGAAACCTTGCGTGAGAACATCAAGCAAGACGGGCTTCGCAACTCTTTGATCATCGCGATTGCTCCCACTGCGACAATTGCAAGTATCACTGGTTGCTACGAGTGTATTGAACCACAAGTATCCAATCTGTTCAAACGTGAGACTTTGTCAGGCGATTTCTTACAAATCAACAATTACCTAGTGCACGACTTGAAAATGCTTGGGTTGTGGACTGAAGACATCCGCACAAAGATCAAAGTCGCCAATGGATCCATCCAAAATGTTGCAGAAATCCCAGCAGAGTTGAAGAAAATCTACCGTACAGCATGGGAAATCCCAATGCGTTCATTGATTGACATGGCAGCAACACGTGCCGCGTTCATCGATCAAAGCCAGTCCTTGAACCTCTTCATGGAAAGTCCAGACATCGGTAAGCTCTCTTCAATGTACTTTTATGCTTGGAAACAGGGACTGAAAACCACATACTATCTCCGCTCTCGTCCAGCCACAGAGATTGCTAAGGTTGCGGCTGCCACAACGACACAAAGTGCACAAACTGGCCGTCGTTCAGCGGCTGAATTGGCTTGTTCATTAGAAAATCCAGAATCTTGTGAGTCCTGTCAGTAGTGTACTGCACCACAATAAACTGCACGAAAAAAAGTATTGACGCGTCTAGTTTTACGATATTATTCAATTATTCCACACATCTTTTCTACAGGAGACACCATGCTACTCGATCCCGGTATGGACCTCACATTGCGCCCCATGCGCTACCCCTCATTTTACGAGCGCTATCGCGACGCTATCAAGAACACTTGGACTGTTGAGGAGGTTGATTTCTCAATTGATGTTAACGACTTGAACCGCAAAATGAGCGAGTCTGACCGCCACTTGATCCACCGTTTGGTTGCATTCTTTGCAACTGGTGACTCGATCGTTGCCAACAACTTGGTGCTCAACTTGTACAAGCACTTGAATGCACCTGAAGCGCGGATGTACTTGTCTCGTCAACTCTTCGAAGAAGCATTGCACGTACAGTTCTACTTGACTCTACTCGATACTTACATCCCAGATATCAAAGAGCGTGAAGAGGCTTTTGCGGCGATTGAAACCATCCCTTCCATCAAGATGAAGGGGGATTTCATGTTCAAGTGGATGAACTCGATTAGCGACTTGGATGAGTGCCGTACTCGTGAAGAGCGACAGCAGTTCTTGCTCAACATGATCTGCTTTGCTTCTTGCATTGAAGGGTTGTTCTTCTTCGGTGCCTTTGCATACGTCTATTACTTGCGTTCACGTGGGCTGCTGCCTGGTCTGGCCACCGGTACCAACTGGGTTTTCCGCGATGAAAGTGGTCACATGGCATTTGCCTTTGAAGCCGTCGAAACCATTCAAAGGGAAGAACCAGATTTGTTCGATGACAACTTAAAAACACAAATCCTTAACATGCTCGATGAAGCCATTGAGTGTGAATGTCAGTTTGCAGAGGACGTATTGAGTCAAGGTGTGATTGGTTTGTCTTTGGACGATATGCGTGAGTACTTGGAATTCATCGCCAATCAGCGTTTGCAAATGCTTGGTATGCCACCACGCTACGAAGCCAGTAACCCGTTCCCATTCATGGAAATGCAAGATGTACAAGAGCTCGCAAACTTCTTCGAGCGTCGTGTGTCTGCTTACCAGACGGGGATTTCCGGCGACATTTCCTTCGACGCAGCTTTCTGATCGTTGCTTTCTTCGACTGACTTTGAGGTTCTTCACTCACGTACATAGAGTGCGCTTTGTTCAGACACTCGTTGTCACCCTTTGAAATCAACCGCTTAGAAATACTATTAAACCTTCGACTTGTTCGGAGGTTTTGTTTTTTAGGTTCATTTGTAGTTCAACAGGTTCGCGTGTTACCATTGTATAGACCAAAGCTTGGAGACTTCATGTTGCTTCTATCTCTTGCCCTTGTTGGATGTAAATCGATTGATCCAGCACCCACAGACATTGATGGACTGTCTCACTTCTTTTGGGCACACTATGACGACGAAGACGATGAGGCACTGGCAGAAGGCATTCGAAACGCATTTACAGCCATTGATCCAACCACCCTTGAAGAGCCGATGAAGGGCTCGATCAGTGATCTGTCTCGTGAGGAACTCGATTTGGTAGAAAAGTTTGATGAGCCTGTTGGAGAAGCCAGTGGTGTATACTTTGCCAACATCGTCAACTGTCCCATCAGCGTGGCGGAACGTGGCGTCTATGCCCTCAATCAAGATGAACGGCACGAGGGAGATTACTCTGCCTACAATCGCGAGTACACAACCGATTTGGATGCTTATGAGGCACGCGAAACGAATCTACTCGGCTGGCACACGACATACTCTGTTGATCGTCTGGGCGTCAGTATGACGGTCGATATCGATGGTACCATTCGATATACAGAGGCGATTGATGAAGAAACCACTCCCCACGGAGATTTCTTCTTGTCTAGGGGTATCCTAACTGACGATGCTCCACTAGAAGGCAATGACGATGGGACACTCGGAATGTTCCAAGACTATCAGCTCGAAGTGTACTTTCCCCTCAATGAGAACCAAACCGTCCACTTCTTCACCATTTGGCGAGATGTACGCTACACCAGTGCGCTGGACTTTTCCAGTGAGTTTCTACAGGACGTCGTTCTGGACGGCATGGTCGACTGGGACGAGGATACTGAGGCGGAGTGTCAGTAGATTGCTTCACTCCCCTACCAAGATTGAACAACAATCAATGATCGTATAGGTCAATCAACTTCATAGATACATTTCGAATGATACACTAAAACTCAATTGCCTTATACAATCGGTTAATCGATCGATGAATCTGTTCAACCCGATAATTGGCTTGTTTAATGCTGCTAAAGTATTGCTCGTCTATTTCTAAACGAAAATGCTGCACCATACGTTCAAACTCCAATTCTGATTCACTTGAGCGAATTAAGTGGTCTTCAAAACGCCTGAACAATTTTTCGATGACTGAAACAGCCAACTCTGCCTGTTTGTCTAGATCCTTCTGAATCTGATCAACAATGCCAATACTAATCTTTTGCAAAGACTTCAACAAAGATTGTGA
>CALDQI010000368.1:0-4951 GCA_937911635.1 uncultured Pseudomonadota bacterium
CAGACGCCGCTGAACGAAAGACACTTAATATCAACACATCTTCATAATATGGACCGACATTTTTAATGACATTGGGAGCCTGATTTTGGTCGATTTTATACAAGATTGAAATAATTGAGTTGACGTTCAAGCCTTCTTTGGAAGGTAGGCTGAGTTCGACTTCTAGGTTCATGGTACGGGTTGGAACTTTGACGATCTTTGTAATGAAAGGATTGACGATGACCGTTCCTGGTTCATGAATGTTGGTATCTAATTTACCTAGTCTTTGTTTGACCCCGACCTCTCCCGGACGAACAATTGCACATCCGGTGATGAGTAGTGACATACAGGTGAGTGTTACAGCACAGTTAATTTGACGAGAAGATTTTTTCATGGTTTATCCTAAGTGTATTTTTGATAGTAAAACTATTATTTCTAAATAACAGTAATCTATTATACAATAGTAATACTATTATGTCAACAGGTAAGACTTTTATTTTTCGACAAACTGCGAAAAAATTGTAAACCTCAACTCGTTGTAAATAGTCGAGATCGATGTTGAGTTTGGTATTCTAGATGCGACAGGAGTCCGTCGGTATCAAAGATCCCATTAAAAATAGTCAGGTCGTAACTGTAGATTGTAATCTTGCATCATTAAGAATATGCTCGATGAGAACCATGCTCACGATTTCAAAATGGCGTCCATTGCATCTCATTTGACTGAAATTAGAATACGTCAATCGTTGATTCAAGGTGACTGAATAGCGAGTGAATGGTTTTTGATTGGGGTGCTTTACTTGGTTGTAGAGAGTTCTCAATCACCTTTTCGCCGACATAGTTTCTATGACGCAAGTATTCTACATTACCGTTATTATCTCGAATAAATGACAGGTTGTCATAGGTACCATCTGGATAGTGCAACAAGAAATTGTCCGGACGAACAGGCTCTAGAATAGAATCGTATCCAATGTTGAATTCATCTAAGGTGGGTATTTCTATGCTTAGACCATTTTCTTCTACAGTGATATACATTTCCCCGATGTTAAAATCGTTGTTGAATGTACCAACATACTCAGATAATTCTGTTGGCAGGTCGATTTGACTGTCGGTTCCTGCTATCAACGCCTCTAAGCCAAGTGCAATGGGGACACTGTTCGTTGGGCTAGCGTTGTCTCTATTGATCAAAACAATCACACCAGAGCCAAATTCTGGCAATAGGTACATGTGAGAGCTGTATCCGTAGATTGATCCTGTATGAGACCACATTTCGACCGAATAGTGTTTGTCACCCATATCGATGCCATCTTTGACAACCAGACCGTAACCGTATCCCTTTGATGGGTATCCCTCTTCTGTATCGACTTGTACGGATGTCATTTCCAAATGCTTTTCAGTACTGAGAACACTGGAATCTCCATTTAAGAGAAAAAGAGCAAATGCAGCCATGTCATTGACAGACGACCATGCTCCCATTGCCGGCCACAAGTGTGACGCACTGTAGGCTTCAGCATCAACAGTGACCTCTTCTCCAACTTGATTTGGCCAGTGTGTTGTAACTCCGAGTGCATAGGCAGCGTTGGATACGATTGAATTGGTGGCTAATCTGGTGTTGGTCATTCCGAGAGGAGCCCATAGATCTTCTTCAAGTGCTTCTCGAAAGTATTGTTGTGTACACAGTTCGATCATACGACCGGCCAATACGAAGTTGGAGTTTGAATAGTTGTACATTCGTCCCGGAGGAGACAAGAAATAACCGAGTTCTTGATAGACTGGTAAGAATGACTCAATCATTCCATCCCCATCTTCTCCAGATTGCTCTTGTACATCCATCAATCCGCCTGTCATTTGTAATACGTCTTTGACTGTGAGATTTTGACTCAATGCTGGTTGTTGCTCCATTTCAAAGTTCGTGATCACCTGATTGACAGTGTCCTGAAGTGCGAAGCAATCCGCGTCGACTTGTTGAAGAGCGACGGTTGCCGTCATCGGTTTCGTCAATGATGCAACTCGAAACAACGTATCTCCGGTAACGGATGAATCATCTTGGGTATCTGACCCAAAACCCTGACTCCACACGAGCTGACCATCTCGAATCACGGCAAGTGCAAATGCAGAAGCGTCCGTTTGATTGATGTCGGTATTAATGGCATCCAACAATTCCTCTTCAAAAGCAAGGTCATTGTCGAGTTCTTTTTCAGTAGATGTGCAAGACAAAAGAAGGTACAGCATGGGGTTCTCATGTAAAAGGGTATAGATAAATCTATTCATCAGATCTCAATAATACGAATTGTTTCCCGATCCATTTGGGGATTGTTGTGGATGAATCTGAGGTTTTCAATCAGATTTGAGATGTCCCATTGCTCAGCAACATGGTTCAACGGGCGCATATGAAGATATACTAATTTTGTCGACTTATATTCGGAGAGTACACGAAGTACTCTTGTATTTCATCCGTAAATTTAAACCGGAGTTGCACCCATGTTTTCATCTTCATTTACCTTGAACCTACCATTTAGGGGCTTGTTGATATTGTCCTACATGGGATGTACTGCAGACAAGTTGGCTGATGACTCTTCTGTTCAGGGTGTGGAGACTTCTAAATACCTTCAACCGTTGTCTGTTTCTTCTGATTACAAAATTGTAGATCCCAATGACAATCAGGTTCTTTTACGAGGGGTGAACATTACATCTCTCGGTGAATACTGGCAGGGAAATCCAAATTTTCCAGCCACGTTGCCCACAACAGAGATGGACTTTCAAGCGATGGCAAATCGGGGTATATCGGTGATTCGATTGATTGTTCATTGGTCTAGGTTGGAACCCACTGCTGGTGAGATAAATGTAGAATATCTTGATGAGATAGATGAGATGGTTTCTCTAGCCGCAAAGTACAACATCTACACTGTGATTGATATGCATCAGGATGCATACTCTGCATTCATTTACACATCTGTAGATGAAGACTGTCCCGACGGTACAACTCCTGGTAAAGGATGGGATGGTGCTCCGGAGTGGGCAACGATTACCGATGGACTCAGTACCTGTATTGAGGGCGAGCGAAATAGTGCTCCGGCTGTAATTGCTGCCTGGAACCACTTCTATGACAATACAGACGGTATACAAGATCACTTTGTAGAGTCTTGGGGTGCCATCGCCGAACGGTTTGCAGGCCGTCCTGAAGTCGCAGGGTATGATCTGCTCAATGAGCCAGAAACGTCTAGACCGGCTTCTGAACTGTTGCCATTGTATGAGGGGTTGCTGACCGCGGTCATATCTGAAATCCAAGAGGCCGAATCCGAGGCTGATTTTCAACATTTGATTTTTATTGAGCCGACGATACCGGCTGCCGATGTTGTGATGGGGCTTGGAATTCCAGACCCTGAACGAATGGGTGTCCAAAATCAGAATGTTGTTAATGCCACCCATAATTATGCAGAGTCGATTGAGATCGGTGGACTTTCGTTAGAACAAACCAACTCGCTGCTTGTAGCACTGGCTCAAACCCAGCAGACCCCACTGTGGATAGGGGAGTATGGCTTTTGGAGTACGGATTCTGAGGTGCTCTCGATTGCTGAAAGATTTGCCGTCGACGAAGACAATCACGGTTTGGGAGGAGCCTGGTGGCAATGGAGACAACCTTGCGGAGACCCTCACAGTGTACATTTGGTGGATGGAGAGTGGGTACCATATGATGAAGTGGTGCATCTGCACACAATGGATTGTACGACCAATACCGAAATTGGAGCAACCGAGGAACTGCTGCAAATTTTGGGACGCGGATATCCAAGAGTCACCGCCGGTCGAATCCGAACGTTGGAAAGTGACATTCACACTGGGAGATTGTTTCTAGAGGGTGAAGCCCTCGCCAGTGGTCAGTCACTGGTTGTATGGACTCCTACCAGTGAATCCACCCATCAAATTGTCGCGGATAGGATGGAAGACTTGCACAGCGAACCGATTGACGGTGGACGACTTATCTCAGGTGTGATTCCCGATATGGGCAGGTATACGTTTGAAATCAAAGAGGTTTCAGAGTAAGTTCAATAGTCTAGTGACTTACTCGTATACTCTGATGTAGTCAATCAAATATTGCGTTGGAAAGGATAGGTTGTCTACACTGCCTCCAGCACCACCGCCAAGAGCCAAGTTGAGAAGGATGTAATGCGGCTGTTGAAAAGGGTTTTCTCCTGCACAATTGGCATTGCCGTTGATGGTGGTGGACAGGTCTACGGAATTGATTTCAGTTCCATCGACGTAGATGGTCATGTTTTGTTCTGTACGTACCAGCTCCCAAAGATGAAACTCATCCGTCCAACCCTCTGGTAAGTCTGTCACATTCCAAGACTCTGCGTCCCAGACTGGCGTCCAAGGCTGATTTGAACCCCATGCAAAGTTGCCCAAGATTTTCCCACCGTAGTTTTCCATGACGTCGATTTCACCGTTTGAAGGCCAATCACATTCTGTTCCGAGTGTCCAAATGGCTGGCCAAGTCCCTGCAAAATTCGTAACTTTTGCCCTGACGACCATCCGTCCGTATTGCCATTCAAATTTTCCCTCAGTGTTTATACTGGAGGAGGTATACTCGATGTTTTCTCGGTTCAAACGCCAGTTGCTGGATGATGGGTCATAGTTGGGATTGGGTCGTTGTTCATTTCGTCCTTCAATGACCAGATAGCCATTTTCTTGAACGGCGTTGTCTTCTTGGTACCATTGCAGTTCTTCATTTCTCACAAACCCTTCTTCGAACTGCCATTTGCTGGGGTCAACGGGACCATCGATATCGAACTCATCAGACCATAGGAGTACTTTATCCGCCTCTCCCACTTCTACGAGTTCAAGATTGTCTGCAAATCCAAGTGCGTCGCCACTGTGTTTGTATGCAAAGATGACGGCGCTTGTGTTGGAAAGTCCAGTGGAGAATGTAACGGACTCCTCGGTGTATTCACTGGTGGTAAATTGAACCATCTTTTGT
>CALDQI010000369.1:0-1147 GCA_937911635.1 uncultured Pseudomonadota bacterium
TAACTCTTGAAGAATAAAACACACGAAACGCAAGCTCTTCGATGCAATGCTGAGATTTTTATGTACGCAACGACAAATCACAGAAAGTCCGAATTTTGCCATTTCAATCATGACAGAACTCGAGACTTTGATCTTGTTTTGCACACACCTTCTATGAAGTGATTTGAGAATAATGTGAAGACATGATAATATTTTGTCGGTATCCTCCTCTTCATCTTCCACGTCAATCACCGAGACCAGTACGATATCGCTGGATGATTTGTCGATATCCTGAACGTTCAACTGGATTTGAAAACTACCAAGTTCAGAAGCGGCAAAGGAGGGGGTCAGGGTTGTTGCATCTGTAAGCGTCATGGAACTCGGGCTGACAAATGACCAAGAATACTGGATGGGTCGTCCATCTGGGTCAAACGTTTGAGAACCATCCAACTGTGCTGTCTCGCCAAGGTATACGGTTACATCGGAGCCAGCATCGGCAAAAGGGGCTGAATTGCCGAGTGGTTCTGTGGAGACTTCGATATTGGGGTCATCAGAAGGCTCAGATGTGGGCTCAGAGGAAGGTTGCACATCCGGTTGAGGTTCAACTTCAACGGTGAAAACGAGTGCGTCGTCAGGGAAGTTACCCCCGTACGGTGTGTCCGAGAACCACGTGACACCTTCTTGCATCATGCTGAAATCCTGAGAGAAGGTTCCGACTTGACTGCCATAGAGTGTGAAGGCAAAACGGTGGGTGTCGTTGGTAGACACGGTTCCTTGAACCGACTGGACTCTTATTGTGTTAGCCCATGAAGAACCTCCAACGACAGAAGGGGTATCCCTTGGTGTAGGGGCTAATTTTGTATCATCGTCCCATCCCCACATACCGATATTTTGGATGTCCACCCAAACGTCTACAGTCTCTCCTTCATAGAGCGAGATGGTGTCATCATGGGATTTTCTAAGAACCTGTGCATCGTAGTAGGTGTTTGGATTGATGAGTTCATCGAAGCGATTTACGATACCGGTTCCCGGACAGGCTGTACTGTTTCCAGGCCAGTCACGATGCATTTTGATATTGGTTGTATCGATGTTGATACTGTGTTCGTCGGACAAGGTTTGAATCAACTCTCTCGATCGAGCCATCATGATGTCCGTAGGGGTATCATAG
>CALDQI010000370.1:0-4603 GCA_937911635.1 uncultured Pseudomonadota bacterium
TTGAAACGTGTAGCCTTGCTTGTAAAGCGCGATACATAGTTGATACGCCCGTACAGTGAGGAGATAATATGCTTTGGATGAGTTTAACTGCTTTGAGTTTTGCCAATATCGTAAATGGACAGTTGGAACCTGATTTCCCTGCGACAGTGGGACTCGGAGCAGAGTTCGGTCAATATACATTTTCCGCGTGTACAGGGACACTCATTACGCCTCGCATCGTATTGTCTGCCGCTCATTGCGGCGGTGATTTGCCTCCAGATTTGATCGTGCAAGCTGGGAAAGCCTTCTTTGGTCCTTCAGTGTATGAGGCCGAAAGTGTAATCGGATTTTCAGATATTGTGGTTCATCCAGAGTATGAGGAGTTGGAAAATGGATGGTCGGGGACCTTGGGGTCCAATGACTTTTCATTGCTTGTTCTCGCTGAAGACGCTCCCGTCAGACCCGTACTCTATTGGCCCGAGCCTCTCGATGATACATGGATTGGGACTCCGATTAAATCCATAGGATTTGGCATTACTGGTGGCGGGCAAGACGATTCGGGTACCAAACGGTCTGCAGACCTTGTGATTTCAGGATTGCAAGAACAGTTTGTCATCGCAGATAACGTCGACAATCCAGACAATGCCAATATTTGCTCGGGGGATTCTGGTGGGTCTCAGATGTATTTCAATGAAGAATGGGGAGAATGGGTTCAAATAGCCGTTCATTCTTGGGGTGATGAGAATTGTACAATGACGTCAGGGTCGACTCGAACAGATTTGGTGCACGATTGGATTTTAGAAACCGTAGAAACCGTTCATGGCACAACCGATTTTTGTGAGATCAACGGCTATTACGATGATGATGAATGTACAACCATTTCGGTCTGTCAAGCCGTTGACCCTGCTTGTTTGGTAGAAGAAGAGGAGCCGAAGATGGCCTGCTCAAGTGCCGGTCAGCAACCATGGTGGCTATTGCCTTTGAGTGCGGTATTGTTGTTTCAACGAAAAAAACGAGCCTAGATGGCTTTCAATTAAATGTGGGCTATGTTTCATCATAGGAGAAGTATAGTGCCACATAAGCGTTTTGAAACCCACTTAGCTGTATCACAGCAGCAGTTGTATGCTTACCACGCATCGGGTGGGGCATTTGAGCGGTTGGTACCTCCGTGGGATCAAATACGGATACTGGCGTGGAAAGGCGGAGAGGACACAAAGTCATTGCCTGACCATCAACAGTTTGGTGACTTGTCGACAGGAACAGAAGTGCATCTAAAAGTTGGACCACCTCCATTCGCACTCAAATTAATTGCCAGACACACTGAACATACAAAACCCTCTGGATTTGTTGATGAACAAGTCTCTGGTCCATTTGCCAGTTGGAAGCATCAGCATCGTTTTATTCAGAAGAATGGTCATCGGTCGACACTTGTCGATGAGTTGACGTATAAGACACCATTTTTTGGATTGTTTGATTCGCTTGTGTCATCCAAGATTGACTCCACGTTTCACCTTCGACATCTGAGAACTGCCATGGACCTATCACGCTTTGAATCCTATGCTCACGTTGGCGCCAAAAAGATAGCCATCACCGGTGCATCCGGGCTTATTGGACGCAATCTAAGTGCATTTTTGCGCGCAGCAGGACATCAAGTATTTCATTTGGTTCGTAGAACTCCCAGACTTCCAAATGAGATTCAATGGAATGTGAAAGAAGGAATGATAGATACCAAGTCGCTCGAGGGTATAGACGCTGTTGTTCATTTGGCTGGAGAGCCGATAGACGGTCGGTGGACCAAAGCAAAGAAGGCTAGAGTATACAACAGTCGAAAAGAAGGGACGTCCCTCCTCTCACAGACATTGGCTACTCTAGAACATCCTCCCGAAGTATTGATATCGGCTTCCGCAGTAGGGTTCTATGGCAATCATCCGACAGAGGTAGCGGATGAGACTACGGGTCCAGATGGTCAGTTCTTAGGTCGTGTGTGTCAAGATTGGGAAGTAGCAGCCGATCCGGCTAGAGACGCTGGGATTAGGGTTGTCCATCCTAGAATGGGAGTGGTACTCTCTGGTCAAGGCGGCGCATTGAAGAAAATGCTTCCGGCATTTATGGCTGGTGGCGGCGGACGATTGGGAACAGGAAAACAGTGGATGCCGTGGGTTTCACTCGAAGATGTACTTGGGCTATTGTATACGATGATAATGGATAAATCGATTGAAGGACCTGTTAATGTTGTCTCTCCAAGGTCAGTACGAAATGCTGAGTTCACAAAGATTTTGGGTACTGTCATTCGTCGTCCAACTGTGATACCTGTGCCAAAATTTGCGATCAAAACATTGTTTGGAGAAATGGGTGAGACACTACTGTTGGAAGGACGAAAGGTTCATCCATCTGTCGCTTTAAATATAGGGTTCAAGTATCAATTTGAGGATTTAGAATCCGCATTGCGATTTGAACTGGGTAAGTTTACAGCCTTAAGTCCATCGGAGGAAGTGTGAGCAATTCATTTCGACAAGCACTTGACCTGAGTACCCCACATGACGAGTCGTGGTATCAAGGTCGAGGAGTCTATGGTGGTTTGGTATTTGCACAAATGGCGATTCAGGTTTCTAAGCACAGTAACTTTCCCCTTCGTCGACTCACTGTAGACATGTGTGCTCCGGTTCTGGCAGAAGATATGGTTGTTGAAGTACAACAAGCCAGGGCTGGTGCAAACAGCGGATTCTTTTACATCGCATGCCTACAGAAGGGTAAGATCGTGGCTCATGGAACAGCCGTCTGTGGTGGAAAACGTCTTGGGGACTTTGATCAACATACCTTTGTTATGCCTCAGCGAGAGATTCCAGAGTCTCCGGCTATACCGCAGAACCCATTGATGCCAAAGTTTACCCAACACTTTGAGTATTGGCCCACCATAGGAGCCTTTCCATTCTCACGGTCGACTAATTTAGAGTGTGGGGGATGGATTCGCTCAAGACATGACAGTACAATTGATGTACCGATGGCTCTGTCTCTCATGGATGCATGGTGGCCATCCATTTCATTGGGTATCGACGGACCAAGACCGATGGGAACGATTTCATTTACTGTAGATTTCTGTTTTGAAGATGCATTTGAACAGTCCGAGCCATGTTTGTTGCACAATACGTGCTTAGAAGTCCAAGATGGTTACGCGATTGAAAACAACATGCTTTGGTCTGCAAATGGTAGGTTGTTGGCACGTTCTCAGCAAAATGTGGTGATCATTCGGTGATTCGTCATAACGAACTCATTCGATCGACTGGAAGTCTGCTCGGTCTACTGGTTCTTATTGCCATACTCATGGCATGTTGGTTGAATTCGTTACAAATCGCTCCTCTGTCAAATCCCATTGTTTCTGTACAATGGATTCAACAGACCAAGAGATTGGCCAAGGGATTGGCCAATCCCTTGGTCTCAAATGATGCCATGGCAATATGGCGTGAACAGACTTTACCGGCAGAGATATTTGATCAAAGCAAGGGCGCTGAGCAGTTATGGCAATGGATAGATCAGCAGATTCTATTGGAAGATATTGAGACTCAGGGGTTATCAAATGAACCGGTCATACTCGAGTACATCGATTTTTTTGCAGGGCAGTCGTTTGATGGACATCAATATTCAGCCTATCGATTGTTGAAAAATACAAACATGCTTCAATTGTCAGACCGAGAGTACAAGTCTGAAATGGTGTATTTGTTTCCTGAACTCCCGATCAATATTCAAGGGGTACAAGGAGAGAGATTGCTTAGCAGCACCCAAGAGGTGGTAGAGTGGAAGACCGAAGTAATAGAGCAACAATCCTATGTGGAGCGACTGCATCAATACCTAGCCAAGCGTCGCTTCGAACAAAGAGATAACATCCACTATGGGAAGTCATTGCTGGCCTTAGAAGTGGAGATGAAGAAAGATTGGCGTGGCTGGGTCTTGGCTACGGGAACATTTGCAATAAAAGGGTGTCCATCCATTCCGTTCAGACATTATTTCTATCATATGGGTTTCAATCCGATAAGCATTCCATTGCCGTGGTGGTTTGTAGAGGACACAGACTGCATCAATCGCTATCAGGATATTAGAGTGCAAGCACTCGATCGATTTGAAGTCAAGTTCACTGAGGATGATGGGTATTTGAATCCGAACTCAACTGTTTGGAGAATGCAAGGACCTGGTTGTCAGACATCTTCGAGAGAATTTGATCTGGATTGTATACAACCGAAGTAAATGCATAGGCGTGTCCTATGTTTTCGAGGATTCAATAACGGGTTACGGTACATGTAAATTTCCTTATCACAATAACAATGTCGGGAGCAGATAAGCCATGTCACGATTTGGACTGCGAAAGAAGATAAAACAGGTGTTGTTACAGGATTAGCTTGGACAGAATATGGGGGAGAAATTCTTAAAATTGAAACAGTGACTATGCCAGGAAAAGGTAGAATGCAAATTACAGGAAAATTAGGTGATGTAATGCAAGAGTCTGTAAAAGCTGCAAAATCTTTTGTTAGATCAAAATGTTTAGAGTATGGAATTATTCCACCATTATTTGAAAAGAAAGATTTTCATATCCACGTTCCAGAAGGGGCAACACCTAAAGATGGTCCATCAG
>CALDQI010000371.1:0-15215 GCA_937911635.1 uncultured Pseudomonadota bacterium
AGTCCTCGAGCCAAAGGAGGGTTCTCTACAATCGGAATGTCATGTTGGTCTGCCAACAAACGAATCCGAAGCGCTAGGAAGTCCACCCCTTTCGCTACCACCACCGGAGCCTCTGCCTCCGATTTTTCATATCGGAGTGCGACCGCAAAGTGGGTCGGGTTCACAACGACAACATCTGCTGTTGGAACTTTTTTACTGATGGTTGCCTGGAGGCGTTGCTGAGCTCGTTTTCGTTGCTGGGCTTTAACCTCAGGGTTCCCTTCCGCATTTTTCATCTCATCTTTGACTTCTTGCCGACTCATCATCTGCTTTTTTCGATTGTCGTACCACTGATAACCAAAATCAAAAATTGCAATCACAATGATCATCGGCATACATCCCCAAAAGATGTCCCAAACCATATCATGAAGCAAAGACAACGTTTGTGTAGGGGTAGACCAAATTAACGTTGGAAAAGTTGTCCATTGGTTCCCCACAACTCTCCAAACAATGTATCCCAATAGAAAAAGTTTCAACATCGACTTCACCATTTCGACAATCGGATTGAGAGAGAAGAATTTCTCCTTCGCATTGGAAATGGGGTCAATTTTCTTTATATCAAACTTCAACGCTTCCTTTGGAATGACAAACCGATTGTGTGCCATATTCAGAGTGACAACCATCACCCATAACAAGATGAACGGTACACCCATTAAATCCCAAAGATGCTGCATGGCATTTGCGCACATTTGAATTAGTGCAGACCTGTAGTCCTCATCTACAGCATTGGTCCAGCGATAGGTCGTGGTTGAAAAGACTTGGTGAGCATTTCCCCAAGAAGGACTCAACACCAAAAAACCTGAGTACCCCACAGCCAACACAGACAGTGGAGCGAACTCACGTGATTTAGCAAACTGACCCTTTTCTTTTGACTCTCGAAGTTTCTTCTCCGAGGGTTCTTCGGTTTTATCCCCATCATCTTGTTCAGCCACCATCACCCCCTACAAGATCAAATAACTTGGGCAGTTCCATGATCGCTTCGTTCATGACTTCATGATTGTACGCCAATGTGTTTGGAAGGACAAACGAAAACAAAATCAATCCCAGATAAATACTGACGATGAAGCCCACTGAGAAGAACATGTTCATCGTTTGAGCAATCTTGGATAAAATGGCCAAAAAGGAATTGATCAACAGTACAAGAAATATCATTGGAATGGACATCTTTAGGGCAATCAAAAATATTCCAGAGCCAAGTTCCAACCATAACTTTGTGCCATTGATGGGATTGATCACATGATCAACAGGAACTGCATGAAAACTCTCTGCCAAAATTTCGAGCACAACCAAATGTGAATTGCTCCCCAAAAATATGGACAATGCTAAGAACATCGCCAAATTCCCCACGGGGGTTGACGTGAAACTCATCGTTGGATTAAACTGCATCGAAGCGGCTTGCCCAATCTGTGTAGAGACAATCCCGGACATGATAGCCATACTGGCAAAGACCAAAGACAGTGCTCCTCCCATCAGAACGCCCAACATCAATTCAGATGTCATGCTGACGAGCAGTAACCCAAGTCCCAAAGTAGCCTCAGTTTGTGGAACGACTGGAGTTAATAACGCGGTCAAGAGCAGCGTTAATCCAGCCTTAGCCAAATTGGGGATACTTCTAGAACCAAATACCGGCATCGACATAATCAATCCAAGTACTCGGGCTAGAACCAATCCTGCTGTCAACAAGATTGTCATATCTTAATCCGAAACTTCTTCGATGCTTGTGAAGCACAGGGTTCCATATGCTACGAGTTTTTCAAGCATCCATCCACCCAAAAGAGCTATCATAAAAAAAACGGCGATGATCTTGGGGACAAACACGATGGTCATCTCTTGCAACTGCGTAACAGCTTGAAATAAAGCCACAACAACACCCACTGCCATCGCGATCACCAAAATGGGTCCGGATACATATGCCACAGTAAGCAAGGCTTGTTGACCTAGAAATATGGCTTCTTCAATCTGCATGATTACTCCTAGGATTACTCATTATACACCATAAAAGCTAGACGTCATTGACGTAATTAACAGGGACCAGCCATCCATGAGCACAAAAAGCATAATCTTGAATGGTAGCGATATAATGATCGGTGGGAGTACCATCATCCCCATACCTAAGAGGATATTGGCAACAATAATATCCAGCACCAAAAACGGTAGATAAATCTTTACCCCGATCACGAACGCTGTCTTCAGCTCCGAAAGCAAAAATGAACTGATGACCACCGGTGATGGAATCTCAGCCAACGTTTCGACCTCTGGCGTTTGACTGATGTTCAGCATGGTTTGAAGATCTGCCCGACGGGTATTTGAAAGCATGAAGTTTCGCATTGGTTCCATCGCTGTTTCAGCAGCATCTAGAACTTCCATCTCCCCTTGCATAAAAGGCGTTATAGCCTCATCATACGCCTGGGTGAGTGGCTTATTCATGATCATTAACGACAAAAACAAACTCAAACCAATCAGCACTTGGTTTGGAGGTGCCTGTTGCAAACCAATCGCCTGACGCATCATTGAAAAGACAATGACAAAACGTGTAAATGGTGTCATCGCTAGGATCATCGCCGGCACAAAGGTCAATGCTGTCAGAATAAACAACAATCGTATTGTTGAAGATACAGGCATATCACGGACTTCTTCAGCCAAGTCAACTGCCGATCCAGCTACATCTTGTGCCGAAGCGGCCTGCTCAAAACCAAAAAGGTAGAGACCTAGAACGCACAGTCCAATGCCAAAAGAAACAATGCCTTGACTCAGGAATGGCCAACGTCTTGTGCTCTTCATTCCTTCCCTCAAGATTGATTGTATTTTCGACGGAAGTTGACCACCCATGGGTCATCGTCCACTACAGATTCCTCTTCTTCTCCAAAATTGGCGTCTGCAAATGAAGTCGCAGAATAAGGCTGGACTGCTGTTGTTTGACTTCCTTCTGAACTGTCGGCACCAGTATTTCGTTGATACTCATTGATACCGCGTGCTGTCAAGAGTTCATCAACGAGGTCTTTTCGATTCTCTAAATGTTGTTCGGATTCGGAAGGAGCATCGGAACTGGCTGGAGGCACTTGCGAAAGAAACTGATCAAAATCGGCCATGGCATCCATCGATTCAGAACCCTGTGCTGATTGGGTCCATTTCGCATCCAATACACTGAGCAAACGGGGGGCACCATTTTCCGATAAGCCGACCAGCATTTTCTGCTCCGCACCATCCTCTTCACCAACTACAATAATGGCAATAGAACCTTCTTTCCCAAGAGGGGTTTGAGAAACAACTCTAATTTCTCCTGGGTTTACCGGTGCGGTTTTACGAATTTTAGACCACACAATCAAGGCGACCATAAAAACAAAAACAGGTAGAATCCATACGATCCCAACCATCTCATTGCTCTCATACGGAGCATTGATCATAGTATCCGAAGGCAACTCACCAAGAAGTCTCGCTTCAAGTGCATCCTGTTGAGTCTCTACAACTGGGTCTGCTTCATCTGCAGAAACTGAATTCGACTTCCCACCATCTTGAGTCTTGACCATAGATGGTACATCGCCATCTTGAGCGAAGGCAGAGGACTGGATGGAAAGCCACGTTAGCATTACTCTGTGCCTCGTTTGCCAACCATTTCAATAATTCGGAGACCGATTCGCCCGTTGACTTTTACCAATTCACCACGGGCAAGGAGTTTGTCTCCAACAACAATGTTCAACGGAGCTTCCATTGTTTGTTCAAGATCAACAATATCGTCTGTTTTTAGCTTGGCGATATCGCGAAGAAGCATTTTTTTGCGCCCGAGTTCAACAACCAGTTCTACTGGGATGGCTCCGATAAAGTCTTCTGGCATGTTTTCTTGTTCTGACATTTTTCAATCCTTATCTTCTATTGTTCAGTAGTCAACACATCACTTCTTTGACAAAACATCTGTAATTCGAACGGCTCTAACGTCACCATTTGAACCAAACAAACCAGTGAAAGCCGCTTTTCCATTTACACGGACATTCACTTCATCAACACGCTTGATATTAAGAACAGATCCTACAGTCAAGGCTCGCAACTCATGAACTGACATTTTCAATCTATCCAATTCCGCGACAAAATCCACACTAACATCCAATACAGTATCAAAAGATGGCTCTGTGTCGTCAGAAAGTGGTGCTAAGGAAGATCCCAACGCCCGCTCAAACACTTGAGAGGGCAGCGCAAGAGACATCAATCCATATGGTGACGTAATCGGACCAATATCGACGGTGGCAGCAATCACTTCCATCGTTTTCGCTTTCAATCCGAAAGCTGGTGGATTTAAAGTGGGTCTGGCCACTTGAATCTCTAAGGGCTTTCGACCAAAATTCCATGATTTTTCCATTTGTGTCTTCAAATGAGCAAAGGTTCTATGTGCAAAACTCTCTTCAAAGTCGGTCAAATTTCGTACAGGCGCCGAGAAGTCTGTGCCACCTTCCCCACCAATCGAAACTTCCAAAAGCTTTGCAAACAATGGGTACTGCATCATCACACACCCTTCGACAGGGACCCCTCGTATACGGACCACTGAATAAATCACTGAATCACGAAACTCTTGATTGGACAAAAGATCGCTCATGTTTGTTGCTTCTACAGCTGCAATCCGAGTAGGGATATCCTGACTAGACCACGATACAACCTTTGCACGAAATTGCTCGGAGAGCTGCTTAAAAAACTGCTCTACCAAAGGAATGATTGTTTCATTCCTGCGACTTCGATTTGCAAGTAACGGATTCTCTGACATTCTTATTTTCCCACTTCTTATTTTCCAATTATGAACTTGGTAAAGTACACACGCTCAACACGATGTGGCTTAATAATGGCGTTGATTCGAAGTTGAATCTCATCCCGAAGGTCCATCTTACCCTCAAGCCCTGTTAGTGACTCCACAGTATATTCACTGGTAAACATCAAAATTGCATTTCGAATCTCAGCAGTCTTGTCGACAACCCTCGATTCTACAGATGTTTCACACTCGACTGAAATACTCATCTGGAGTATCCGTAACGTTGATGACTCCTTGAGATTGATACTGAAATCCCCTAATGGAACGACCACAGTCGTTGCATCTTCTACAGAAACTGTCCCGTCCGCTTCAGAAACAACAGACTCTGTAGCACTCTCTGTAGCCTCAACCGTCTCTGCATCGTCACTCATAAAATCTGATGCAAAGAGGCCACCAACAGCGCCAATTACCAATGTAAGAACAGCAACCAAAATCATTGGCATATTGCTAGATTTTGGTTCTTCCGCAACCATTTCCTTATCTTCGGCCATTTTATTCCCCTAGTACATTATCCAATTCTTCAATAGCGCCAATTGCACTGGTATTGCGTCCACGTATAACCAGTTCAACTCGTCTATTCCACTTTGATTGTCCTTTTTCGACATCTGCAGGACGAAATTCTCCCATCCCACGTGCTTCCAAAAACTGTCCCTCAAGCAATGGTTTGCCCTTCTCATCTGTTCGACGTCGAAACTCAGACACAACGGCAACTGCTCGCGTTGCACTCATTACCCAGTTTCTTTCTTCTGAAGTACCGTCAGAGTCAGCATGCCCTTCTACGATCATCCAAATAGGATACTCGTGTACTGCCGTTGCAATATCATTCAGTAATCCTAACGAAACGGGATTGAGCACTGCGGATCCTGGTCGAAACAAAACCATCTCATCCAATTGGATCCGTATCTCCGTTTTTGTTTGGGTCATTCGGACCAAATTCTGGGAGATCATTTCTGCCAATACAGACTGCAATGCCTCAACAAGTTGTTCATTTTGCTCTTTCGCAGACTCTGACATGTCTGTACTCTTTTGAGGAGTCTCTTTTGTCGGTTTTGTCTGATGAACACTACCAGTACCAAATGCAGACTTGATCGATTCTAGAGCGGCTTCTACTTTTCCTGGATCTTCAAAATTAGCGTACACGAGCTGCATCACAAAGAAGCAGAGGAGCAACGTAACCATGTCCGAGTAGGTAACCATCCACAATGGTGCACCTGGCTCGGCTTTGGCTGCCTCTTTCTTCTTTCGACGTCCCATTAGCTAATCTGCTCCAATCGATCAGATGGTGCCAGTTGCGTATTCAAACGATCAACCAAGAAACGCGGTGTCTCACGAACCAAAATAGAGAGTAGTCCTTGTGCAATGACTTCCTTTTCTTGGATTTCTTGGTCAGAACGAAACTTCAACTTTTTGGTCAACGGCAGTGCCACAACGTTCGCAATCAAAGAACCATATAGAGTCGTCAAGAGAGCAACCGCCATCGACGGACCAATCGCTGTTGGGTCGTCCATGTTTCCAAGCATTTTCACCAAACCAATCAACGTACCGATCATACCAAAAGCAGGTGAGAGCAATGCGAAGTTCTCCCACATCCCAATTCCCTGCTCGTGTCGTTCTTTGATCTTTTCAATCTCGTTGTACAACAAGTCTTCAATGGCATTTGGCTCATGGCCATCTACAACCAGTTGTACCCCTCTAGAGAAGTAATCATCATCCACCTTATCAATGAACTCTTCTAAGGCCAACGTTCCTTCACGACGCGCTCGGTTTGACATATCTTGAAGCATCGCGAGAATTGATTTGATATCGCGAGGTTTATACAAGAAGGCTTGCTTGGTCACCTGAATGATACTGATAAATATATTTAATGGATAACAAATCGCTACCGCAGCAATGGAACCAAACCCCACAATCAACAGAGATGGCGTGTCAATAAAGGCACTTAGAGCCTCCGTTGGTGTTACGACGGTTGCCGCATCACCATTGTTGATAACACCGGCTAGGATCAATACCACACACAACAACAACCCACCAATGGTCGCAAAATCAACTGACATATGAACGCACCTCTTGTTGATTGGGAGTTTTGCCCGACTAGAGCATTAGATCAAGTTCACCAATTCACGCAACAACTCATTGGTTGAAGAGAGAACACGAGAGTTTGCCTGATAACTACGCTGGGCCGTAATCATATTGATAAACTCTTCTTCGATGTCTACATTCGCGGCTTCCAAGTTGGAACCAAAGACATCTCCTCGACCACCGCTTCCGGCAACACCAAATGCTGGCTCTCCGGGAATACGTTGTGCACGAAACAAGCCGGACCCTACACGCTCCATACCATTCGTTGTGTCAAACATCGCGATGGTTACTTGACCCATGCTCCGGTCCATACCATTGTCATACAATCCAAGGATTGTACCATCTGTTTGAACTTGGAGCGAAATCAAGTTCCCTACACTGGCACCATCTTGATCAATGCTAGTCACAGTAGAATCAGCAGCTAGCTGAGACAATGCTCCATTGCCTGTCGGAAGATTGGAAGTATCCAGTCCTAAATCGTATGTGATATCCTGTGCAGTCGCACCTTCATAGTTCCAAGCCGTCACCAAAGACGTGTTGTTTTGAGTGAAACCAGTGAGCTCTCCATCCGTATTGAAGGTCAACGTTCCAGAGGCCGTTGCAAATGCATATCCATCTGCATATCCAATGCTGGACGGATCCGCCATTTCACCAGCGTCTGTCAGTACATGGTAGTCCCAAGTGTTGGTTGCCGTCTTCTCAAATACGATTGTCAAATCGTGTTTGGCACCCAAAGAATCGTAGATCGATACAGATGTTGAATAATCTGCAGCCTGTGTGACCTCATCAATCGTTTCTGTCAAACCATCCAAAGACATCGATGATACTGGTGTGGTACTGTCATCCGCATCCGCGTCAATATTGGCTGTCATGACAACCTCTGTCGTCATTTCAGACTCGATATCTCCAACTGCAACTCGAAGGTCTCCAAGTGTAGGCTGAATGTATCCACTTTCATTCGCTGTATACCCTTGCACTCGAAGTCCAGCAGCGTTGACCATGAAGCCATCTGCATCTAGGTAGAACTCTCCATTTCGAGTGTAATACAACGCGTTCCCATCACGAATGGTGAAGAATCCATTGCCATTGATTGCCATATCAAGTTGATTTCCAGAACTCTGTAGAGCCCCTTGACCAAAAATGTTGCTGGTTTTGGCGGTATAGGCTCCAGACCCATTGGTAATCGGACCGTGCACATACGATACAGGTTGCGGAAAAGAATCGGAAAAGGTCGCACGACCTCTTTTGAAACCAATTGTGTTGACGTTCGCAATGTTGTCCCCGATAACACTCATGGACATCGAAGCGACGTTCAATCCTGAACTGGCCGTGTGAAGGTTGCTGAATAATGACATAATTTGCCTCCAATAATTCTGTATAAATGTATATTATAAATGCGTGTGTTCTTCAATCAATACTATTCGTTCTCAGCGATTTCAACGCGTAAAATTTGACCCAAGTCAAAAATCACGTCATTGATGCTTGGAGTCGGTACCCCAGTTTCATAGGACATACCGTCAACAATGCCAACCATGAGCTCTTGTATCTCGACTGTGTCTCCATTTCCATCAAATCCAGAAATCGAGAATGTGTAATTTCCTTCCGGTAGAGGTTGTCCATCCACTCCGCGACCATCCCACTCTACAAAGCCTTCACCCTCTTTCAACGATCCCAACGGACCTGAATAGACGACAGAACCAGCCTCGTTGTACACAGTCAACTTGGAACCCTGTGTTGATCCAGCCGCAGCGTAATGGAGTTTCACAGCATCTTCACCACTGTGGAAGAACTGATTCCCAACCGCCACAACTTCCTTACCAAGGAGTTGCGTCATCGAAGTGTTGTTGACCGAGTTCATGGCCATATACATACCATCAAACTGCGTCGATAGATCCATTAACTGTTCTACTTGTGTGAATTGAGACAGTTGAGCCACAAACTCTTCATTGGATTGCGGGTTGAGAGGATCTTGATTTTGCATCTGGGCAACGAGAAGCTTCAAGAAGGCATCTTTGCCGAGTTGAGTATTTGCCCCAGGTTCAGTGATGGTGGGTTCACTCTGCGGTCCCGAAAGAAAGGAAACTCCTTCTAATGCTGTTGTCATTTTTTACCTCGATCAGTATTGCGTCGTTTGGTGTAGAGGTGATGTGGTGAACAACTAAACCCTTCGGTTTACCAACATACCACCCGTGAGCGAATTTTCATTCAAGTCATTTTCAGGAGGAACAGCCTCATCGTCAGATCCATCGGTTCTTCCTATATTTTGTGCATCTTCTGTTCTTTCATAAAGTTCAAAGTTGTTCAGTTCGAGTCCTTGCTGATCAAGTGCAACCTGCAAATCGCTTTCTAACCCCATCAAACTAGACACTATCTCCACTGGAACCACTGCTTTTACATTCACTCCAGAGACTTCCTGTGCAACTTCTACATCCATTCGACCCATCGGATCCATGATCACCATCTCTAGACGCTGAATTAATTTGCTGCGGAATCCCATCTGTTCGGTACCCTTTTCTTGACTCTCTGCAAGCAGCTCCTCGAAATGCTGTCTGGTCAAAGGCAACTTTGGCAACTTTAATTCCTTCATTGAATCTATGGTCTTTTGTTGCTGAACTGAGACACCGTCAGCAGATGGTGCAACCGCCGGCTGTATGGTCTGAGCAGACTGTGTCCCTTGTGCAATCACGGTGCTCATCATCGATTGTAGATTCGTCTGAACATCCGACATCTGAGGAACCGCTGTCTGAATCTGGTCATCTACTTGCGCCTGTACGGCTTGTTCAAACGACGATTTTAAGGTCGATGCATCCGCCGTATCGATAATCTCATCAGGCAGAGCCCCTTCATCATCCAACAATCGAACCTCCTCCCGCATGAAGTCTGGTAAATCGACTCGCTCACTCTGTTCAAACCTAGGTGGATCCTCCTCTACCTCAATTTCCTCTACAAGCATCGGTTGAAGACTCTGGACAACCTCTTCAACTAAGACCTCTGGAATCTGCTGTGGTGTTTGAACGACAATCCGCTTAACGGACTCGACAATCGACTGATTGTCGACACCTTGTACAGGGGTAAAGTCAATCGGGGCTGGAGCGGCGACAGCGACTTGTGGATCTACACCTTGTACAGTAATCTCTTCTGGTACAACATCATCCACTAAGGATACAGCCTGCTCAAACAAAGCCGGATGCTCCGTCATTTCTTGCAAAGATAATGGAACTGTATCAGACACTAGATTCGTATAATCCCTTTCTATATCTTCAAAATTCTCGCGAGGCACTTCAGACACCGGTGCTTCTAGGACATCCTCAAAAATCGGCTCATCGTTTTCACCTTCCAATACGATGGATGGATCAGTAGGCAACGTTGGTTCCACCTCTGACTTCTCACCCTCATACTCGCGTTCCATATCACCCATTAGATTGAAGTCCTCTTGCATTACGGACATCAATGATGAGAACTGAGACATCACTCCATCTAAGGAATCGTGACCCTTCGCTATTTTTGAACCATTCTCAACATGTGTCTTAGATGATACCAGTGCGCTGGTACCACGCTGTAATGCTTGATTTCGAAGTTTCACAACTCACTCTCCTTTATAGGGGAACTGAGAGATTATTTCTGCCAACTCTGCAGCAACATCTGGAGTCATAGCAGACAATGCTTCCCCTGCCTGTTTTTCCCGCATTCGTCGGAGCACCTCAACTGCAATCTCACGGTCTGTTTCCTCTAGAATCGCCGCCGCTTTTTTACCACGCATCTTTTCAAACATTTTGACCAAACGTTCTACTTCTTCAAGCTGCTGGGCATCCAAATCTTGCATTGCCTGACGCATCTCGTTTCGCACCTGCTCGAGTTTTACAAGTTCTTCGGATATGCGCGCTTCGGCAGCCTGTATGTCGGACTCTCTAGCCTTGATACTACGTTCTCGACGATCCAGAGCCTCCTTCTTCTTCTGTAACAAAACAGACATTACACTGTCACAATCTTGCGGCTCAATGCTATTCAAGCCAGCCGTTTGCGATGCAGGGGCCTCTACATCTTGAGCAACCGCCGATGCAAGAATGCTACCAACAAGCCCCAATGCAAAAAGCATAAACAAAATCTGTTTCATCTCCCTCTCCCGAATTTGAAGATACCACAACAAATACAGCCCACAATCGTACGAATACAAGTGGCTAACACTACTATATCCCATTCATGAATATCAGTCGAGTAAACCTTGATTTCGCCACCACGCCATCACACCGAGTTCATTTGTCTCATTGTCTTGCTTGCGCTTTCTTTCCAAAGCAATCTCGGTTTCCATCGACTCAATTAACTTCTCAGTAATTTTTGACTGTTGACGTGCAAAAACAAGTGCTTCCTGACACACTTGAACATTTTCATTCTGTACATGCAGCTCTTCTTCCGATTGGCACAACGCGTAATACTGGTGTACCAACATCCGATCGTGAATGGCCATTTCACCTGCCGTTTCAGGCATGAATGCACGTTCACTATGCATTTCTTCAATCATACGATTCATAATTTCAAGCTTTTCTTGACGGACGCGTTCGGCGCTGGCCAACTCTCGCTGCTTTTGTTTTTTTTCCTGCTCTTTGAGCCTCTGCAATGTATATAAAACTGAACGCATACAAAACAATGTTACCCCAAATATATCGGTTTGTACAGTATTTTTTATATGTTACGTTGCTTTGTTCCACAAAAGAGAATCAAATTTAACTTGGAAAGTTGATGGATTTTCTGATACAGAATACTGTCAAATTTTGTCACGCTTTTGAGTACAACCGACTCCTCCCCCTCTTCCAGAGTTCACAATGGCCATCCGAGCACGAATAAAATCGAAGATCAAATCTCTTATTTTTGGGAACTCGAGTCGCCCGTCTCCAAACAGAGACAATACTCCTCAGAGCGTATCCAAAACAACATTCACTGCACCAAACGTATCGACAAGTGCGCAGCATCCAGTTCAAAGTAGCAAAGAAGCAACCACCAACACTGAAAAGAATATTGCAGACACTATTTCAGATGTAACAGAACCAGCGACGCCAAGTTTAGAATACTCTGAAACCACATCAGCAGAAGACTCTACTGACTCTGCCGCCCAAGACAGTATCGAAATAGAGTCTTCTGCTGACGTAGAAGCAGACTTGGAGGGAGCCACTTTTATTGTTGAAGTAGTGGATCTCTTCCCTGAAACATGTCCCCACTGCGGTGCAAGTAGTCACAACAATTGGATCCGGATTGAAAATAAGTTTGCCTGCGGATCTTGTGAAGCCGCTTACTAGAGCATTCCACTACGGGTTCTTGACACTTCGAACAATTCGGAAACCAATCGTTTCAGAACGATAACTTTCTGAAGCGTACCCTCGATCGAAAACACGGATCTGCGTTTCTGGACTTCGAAAATGCCCACCTCTGATCACCTTTTTACCAGAACGGATCCCCTTCGGATTGGTTTCATTACCAAGATGGGGTGTATATCCATCCCAGACCCATTCAGATATGTTCCCGCTCATGTCATACAGACCAAATGCATTGGGATATTTGGTACCAACGGAATGAACCTTTTGTCCAGAATTCGGACCATACCACGCCAGTAAAGACGCATTGCTCCCACCAGAAAACCAATAAAACTTCCCATCAACAATGAGAGGGGATTTTGCTCTCGCACTGAGTTCCCACTCTGCTTCTGTAGGCAACCTATATCCTTCACACAATACGCCCTTCTCCCAATGTATACCAGCAGAGTCTATCTGGTAACAGGTCTCTAATCCCTCTATATCGCTGAGTCTATTACAAAACTCAATGGCGTCTTTCCATGTGACATCCCGTTGCGGCCAATGCGCCTCTCCACTCATTGGAACCTTCATCACCTCCGCATACAGCTCTTGAGTCACTTCAGTTTTCGCCATCCAAAATGGCGTTATCAACTGAACCTGATGCCATAACGAATTGTCTGCCCGCATGGGGAGGTCGGTCGGAGCACCCATCATTCCTTGACGCAGGCTGATCTTTTCAAATAGATACTCGTACTCAATCGTAGGGCAAGCGAGATCGTCAACGGCCTCTTCTAAATCAACCACTGAACGAAATATCCCCCAACCAAATGGCACGGTGAACAATTCTGTATGAGACCAACAGCAACGTCCACATCCTCCAGATACAGAGACACCACCAGTCACGTCAACTTGGTGTTGTCCCAATGACAGTTTCAATTCGGATGGATCTGCCGACATATACTCTTGATCGAGTTTCGCTTTCGTCGTACCCCACATTGGAGCAGATTGAATCTCAACCACACTCTCTCGGCCTCCAAACACACCACCCAACCACAATGTGTAGAGTCCTACAAGAAATAGGAACGCCAGGAGCAACTGCCACCGGAGACGCCAAAACATAGGCGGCAATTGCCAAGTCAATTTGTCACTCGTTCCAGCCCGTTGAACCCGTTTAAAGAACGGTTGTTTCGAATCTGAATTTGGTTCTGGATCCTCATCCAGTTCAGCAGATTCCGAAACCTCAGACGATTGAAGTATCCACTCCCCGTCTTGCTCTATTAAAATGTCAACCTCGGGTTGCTCAGGCTGCTCTGTAAAGACAGTCGATTCGATAGGTTCAAAGACATCAGGCAATGGAACCGTAGACTGTATTGCAACCAACATTTCATGTGCCGATTGATACCGTTTTGTTGGATCTTTGTGAATCGCAGTATCAATGATAGCCGACAACTCTAGAGGTACATCCGGTCTAGCAGAGATGACGCTTTGATATCGACCACCGTTGATAGCGTGCATCACACTATATTCAGTATCTCCACCAAAGGGCGTACGACCAACCAACATTTGATAAAAAATAACCCCTATACGATATACATCTGTCCAAGGTCCAATCTGGTTTTGCTGATGAACTTCTTCGGGTGCTTGATAACGAAGTCGATCTACCCCTATTGAAATATGATGGACATCCTCATGCATATGACGATGAATCCCATCATCCATCAGAATGGCAATGGCTCCTTTATCGCTTTGATGTAAAAACACATTGCTTGGATGAATGTCCAAGTGAACCAGTTGGTCAACATGAAAAGTATGTAGAGCAGACAACACTTGAACCACCCAACGAACCGATGGCAATACTTCCACTTTTCCATATCGGTCCAAATGTTCTTTGAGAGTTCTGCCTTCGAGCCAATCCATTATGAAACCAAGATTCAGTTCTGTTTCAATCACATCTGTTACACGGATAAAAAATGGACTCTGATGCTCGATCCTCCATTGAACCCTTTGCAATAGGGCGGATCGTACACTTGGGATATCTCTGACTATCTGCGGCACCACCTTACATGCATGTACAGATTGTAACGTTGGATGCCGGACCTTATACACGAGTGCAGTTGGACTTTCACTCACTACAGACTCAATCGTATACCCACCGATATTCACCTCTACACCCTCACTGCAACATGCTATCTGCAGGGGTCAGATAAATTCGGAAAATGGAACCCTTTCCCACTTGAGACCGCAATTCAAATCTAATTCCAGTGCGTTCAAGAAGCGTTTTAACGATGGCAAGTCCGAGACCTGTTCCACCCACTTGCCTCGAGCGACTCTTGTCTACACGGAAGAATCGTTCAAAGATTCTTTTTTGATTCGTTGGCGATATACCTTCTCCCAAATCAATCACTTCAAGCTGAACATATCCATCTCTAAGTGCGGCACGAACGGTAACCAATTGATGTTCAAAACTATATTTCACTGCATTTTCGACGAAATTTCCAATGATATGATTGAGAGCATCTCGATTGCTGAACACGCGAATATTCTCAGAAATGAACACCAAAAATGAAATGTCTTTTCCCTCTGCACGAACACGCTGTTTGTCCACACACTCTTGAACGACACCCTGCAACACCAAATCCTCCATTGGTAGAGGACCATCATTCGCTTCAATCTTTGACAAGGTCAAAAGGTCCTCAAACAAATTGTTGAGTCGTATCGCATTTCGATGAATGGCTTGAATCATCATTTGATGCTCTTCTGACAATGCGCTTTGATCATCGATCATCATCTGAGCAAAACCAGCAATCGAGGTTGTTGGTGTACGAAGTTCATGAGAAACGTTGGCAACAAACTCACGTTGAGATCGTTCCAACCTCTTTGCTTGCGTAATGTCTTCCAAAATAATTAGTCGACCTTCGACTTCATCCGTTTCAACATTCTTGAGGACTGTTGAAGTCGCTTTTAAGACACTGTTTCCATAAGAAAACTCCGTGTTCAAAACTTGTTTATCCTCCTTCGTT
>CALDQI010000372.1:0-3494 GCA_937911635.1 uncultured Pseudomonadota bacterium
TCTGCACTTCACTCACCAATATGGGCTCTGCATTCATCAATCCCAGTATGATGGCAATACTTCCCCATAAGATCATTTCAGGTGTACGTTTCACTGAACCAATACGACCTTTCCAAAGCAATAGAATGGCAAGAATTAAGCACACAGCACCAGTCAGAATTTTCCACTGAGGTGCCATCCAATCCAAAGCTTGGATGTGCGCGATATCTGCCCCAAACAACCACTCCACTAGAATTCTCCTCTACGAAGCAGCTCCGCCACATGTACTTGGTCGTGCTTGTAATTCGAGGTCAATGCATACAAAACCAGATTGATCAACAGCTTCACACTCTCTCGTCGCTGATACTCTCCATCTGGAACGGGGAGATACTGATACTGACCCGAATCATCAACCAATAGAGCCCCAGACAAATCGTTCGCATTGTACATCAGAGGGGTAATTGTATTGACCTGAACCCCTAAGAGTTGTGCTGACAACTGAAACCTGCCAGTCGGTTTCTCCAACAAGAAAAATGAACGGTATACCGAGTGGTCTCCATGAAGTGCAGCCAAGGGAAGGTTCGGGAATACTCGTTTACACAATCGTTTACACGACTCTAAGAATCCAGACTCATTGCGTCCGGAGGCGTCATCCAACAATAAAAAACCACCATAGGTTAAATAGCGCCGAAGGTTTTCTATCGATAGTGTCGACACAGGCTCAAACCCATCATCACCAATGAGAGCAGTAAAGGGATGGTTGAACAAATCTACAGAATCCAAACTCACTGTTGGTACCGTTTCTGTGATCTCAATGGACGTACTGCCTTGAACCTCAAACAATCCACGCTGCCAAGCAAGGGTTCTATTCAACGAACTCGGCAGTTGAATCTCAGCAATGCCAAACTGACTTCGCTGCCCCAATGCCCAGCCGATCTTTGGTGCAGAAGCGATGCCTACACAAGCGCTCAAAATAGACAGTGCTCGACGTCTAGAGAGTCTCCATTCATTAGACTTCAACATTCAGTACCTCATTCCTAGAAAGGGAAAACAACGATTGAAATAGAAATAACAGTACACCCAATCCAACAAACCACCCTCCCAATTCTTTACGTTCCATAAAAGCCTCCGGTTCCACCTCTGCGGCCACTTCGAGCAGCGGAGTATCCACAAGCACATTGGACTCCATTCTATTGGTGTTTAAGGCAACCCAACCGAGTGTATTGCTTTCATCAATTTGTAGCTGATATGCCCCACTTCTATCGGTATCTAGTCTGACCTGACCATTCTGTACCAACGCTTGTACAGGACCAAAAACAGACGTCCATTGTGCCGACTGGATTCCCTCTGGTACCGTCATAAAAACGGTATCTCCGAGTGTCGCTCGCAGCCGTTCTCCACCTTGAGCCTGACCGCCCAAGTGCCCAACCAGTCTCTGCATAAAAGGCATATAGACGGCCTGAAGAGGAAAATTACTGCTTTCGATATCCAAGCTGCCAAGCAACAAACAGACTTTACCCTTTCCAACTGGATACTCTATCAACAGCGGCATGCCGTTTTCCAGTTCCAATAAAATGGATGCCTCCGGTGGAATGGCTGAGACCAATCTAAACACCTCTATCCATTTAGCCTCAGAGAATCCAGACAATCCAAAACGTTGAAATGGAGAAAACACCGGATGATTGATATTCGGAACTCTAGATGGAATGCCAAAGTCGTAATCCGATGCCAATGAATGTCGGTCTTTAAGCGACGTGGGAAAGAGAGGTGCCCACACTTGATTGCTGGTTGCAATGTTTGTATTGCTACCCAAAGACACCAACAACCCACCACCAGAACGAACGTATTCTACTAAAGAACCGATCTCTGCATTGGGGTTCGCTACATTGGCGAGTACGATTACGGCATGCTCTTCAACGTTGGGTTGTACAGCAGATAAATCTCCGACTATCTCTGGAACAATACTGGCCCCCAATCCCGCTGGAGCCAACGCGCGCTCCATAAAGTACACTTCTGAATCAATCGGTGTGGTACCGGGATCGCCATCCACCAACACCACTCGACTTGCTCCAATCTGCGGTAGCTGAAAATACCATTTATTGTCCAGTGCCAACCGTTCATCCAAAACATCTATACTACCTATCCCGCCTTTTGAAACCCTTGGAATGGTCACGAATGAATCGATCTGGTCATTCGCTGGAACATTGACGATTGTATTGATCTCTGTACCATCTGGAAGCGTCGTTGTACATCTCGTTTCGACATCTGTAGACCCAAAATTTTGGACTGTAAACTTCAGTGTCCCGCCTTCCACACCTGCACCATAAGAGGCTTTAACAATGGCCAGGTTGCTCGGTTCAACCACCGTTGGAGTATGGGGCATCAAAGAGACCTTTTGCTCAACCAACAACCCAATTTCTGTCTTGAGAGACTCGGCAAAGGTTCCGGATTGATCTGTATACAACCAGATTTCCCCTCCTTTACCATCGAGGGTTTGGCGAGCCCACTGTATCGCACTGGTAATATCCGTTGTTTTCTCACTCTGACGAATCGATTGGACTGCAGTCGTTAGAGTCACAGGATCCTCTTGCCAATCAGAAAAGACATCCTCAACTGAAGGTCCAAATACCCCCAGTTCAAACTGACGCTGTCCTTGGTCTTCCTTTAGTCGATCAATCAGGTGCGTCTTGGCCCATTCCAGTACCGTTGTCTCGTCAGATGGAGACAACGTTTGAGACATCGACAACGATGCATCCACCAATATCACAACGCGTGTGGAATATTCTGTTTGTTGATTTGGCTTTGCCCATTGCAATTCTGGTCGCAACATTGCAAGACCCAAGACCAATAAAAGAAGTATCCGAAGCAGCAACAATAGCCAATCATCAACCCGATTGCGAGTGGTATTGCGTTGCTGAACCTTCTTCAGCAAATACATTGCACCAAAAAACCACTTCTCTTTTGGTGGTCTACGCACCAAATGCGCTAAGATTGGTAAACCAATCAGAGGCAACAGCCAAAACAACGATGAGGACAACCAACTGAGTTCCATACTACACGTGACCTCGAACCAACCGAATCAAGGGCGGCAACAGTTCCTCTTCGACAGCCGATTGGATCCAAATGGCTCTAGCACGACCAGACCATGCTTCCACCTCCGATCGATACTGGTCTACCGTTTCGAGCCAAGCCACTTTCATAGCCGGTGTATCCAGTGGAATGTGGTCTCGATTCTCAGCACTGTACACTTGGACAGATTCCGGTAGACCAAACTCCCATTCAACCTTGGAATACAGTTGCAAACACCGTACATCATGACCCACTGCGGTCAACGCCTCCAGTTTGGGGCCCCATAAATTTGGGTCTTCCATCCAATCTGAAACAACGATGACGATGGACTTCCTTGGCAAACGAGCCGCCAATTGCTCCAAGTGTGTATGCAGATCCGCTTCACCAGATGGATGCACACTCGACAATCTATGAAACACTGGTCTCAAACTTCTCTGACTTGGTGG